>JANMOK010000379.1:0-13187 GCA_031369165.1 Paracoccaceae bacterium | reverse complement strand
AGAGCTGAGATTTTCCGCTTTCCTGCCCAAATCGAAAGTCTTTTGGGACCATTGAAGTTGTTGATTGAAAGCGTGTTTGGCGAAAGTCGCTACGAGGAAAGCGCTTGGTTGCGTGGGTTCTATTTCACCTCGGCCACCCAGGAAGGCACGCCGATAGACCGCTTGATGGGGTCGATGGCGGCAACGTTTGGCATCCAGGCACCCATCGCGCACCCAAGCGGCAGAAGCGAAAAGCGCAGCTTCTTTTTGAAGGATTTGTTGACTGAGGTGATTTTCAAAGAAGCGGGCTTGGGAATATTTGACGCCAAAGCCGAAGATCGCCGCAAATGGGTCTGGCGTGGCATGACTGCGGCGGCGGTTGCGGCAACGCTGATTGCGGGACTGACATTTACCCTGTCGTATTTAACCTACAAGACGGGAATAACCGAGCAGGCCGTTGCGCTGGAGGGATTGCAGTCGGGAATGGCGGATGTGGCGGCGCGACAAGCTCCGCTCGACCCGCTCGACCTGGATGCAGCTTTGGCGGCGGTTGGTCAGGTTGTCAGCGCCGAAAGGGATGTGGGCGGCGGCATCGAGACATTGGTCGGTCCGTCAGCGGCATCGGAAATGGATGCGGCGCAAAAATTCGCCTATGACAAAGCACTGCGCAACGTGCTTGAGCCGCGCATGGTGGCACTGCTGGAAGCGACGATGTGGCAGCATATCCGCGACCCTGAGTTCATTTTGGGGGCGCTGAAAACCTATCAAATGGCCACGGGGCAGGCGATTTACGATGCCGAATTTGCCAAGGACTGGTGGACGAACAATCTGGCGGCATTCGCGCCGATCGCGCCTTTTCCAACCGATGCCGCCTTGGCGCACCAGTTGGCGGCGTTCGAACGGATGGCGAACGAGGAGACCAAGATTGCCCCCGATCCGGCGCTGTTGTCGGAAGCGGTGCAGACAATTTGCTCAATTCCGCTGTCGGTGCGGGCCTATCGATTGTTGCTGTCGGATCCTTTGGTCAGCGATGTTGCCGATTGGGTTCCAGGGGCAGTTGTTGGGCCAAACGGCATCAAGGTATTGATCCGGCGTTCGGAAAAGACCCTGCGCAATGGCATCGACGGCGCATTCACCTATCGCGGATTTCAAGACGCGATTATCCCATTGGTGCCGGAAATCGCGGCGCAGGCGGAGTTGGACCGCACGCTGTTCGCTGGAGGTTGCGCGGAAAGCTCGGATGCATCCAGCGGGTCGCTGGAGACCGATATATTCAAGCTGTACTACGATGATTTCATCGCCCAGTGGGACGGATTTCTGCGCGATGTCACTTTGGCACCAATGCCCGATCTGGCGACGGCGACGGCAAATCTGAAGGATTTGGCCACGGCGGATTCGGCGTTGAAACGCCTGTTGGATGCCGTGGTGCTGGAAACCGAATTAACCCGGGTGGAAGCGTCGGCGGAGGCGGGAGGGCCACCACCGGGATTGTTGAATAAAGTGTTGGGCAAGCTGGGAAAATTGGGCAAATTGGCGAAGAAAAGCCAAAAGCTCATCGCGGCCAGCGGCAGCAGCGCAACGCCGGGAGTTCCGCCCGGTCAGCAAGTGGCGGATCATTTCAAGGGATTGAAGGGCGTGGTGGCCGAAGTTGATGGCCAGCCACCGGCGCTGGATGCTGTCGTTGTGGCGCTGACGGCACTTTTCAACGAATTGCAGACGGTATCGGCCAGTCCTGACCCCGAGGGTGCCTTGCTGGCGCGGGGTGGTCTGGCGGAACTGACGGGTTCGGTTGCCAACCAGACGGCCCTGCTGCCCGATCCGATTGACGATTGGCTGGCAGGCATTGCCGGGGATACAATCGGGTTTACCGAGGAAGCGGTGATAAGCGAACTCAATGCGATCTGGCGCGCCGATGTCTTGCCCTCGTGCAAAGGTTTTTTGTCGGGTCGCTATCCGTTCGCGGCTGGCAGTTCGATTGATGTCAATCAGGCGGACTTTGCCACCGTTTTTCAGCCTGACGGCTTGATTGACACTTTCACCAATGAAAAGCTTGGCCCGTATATCGACACCACGCAAAAGCCTTGGGCCTGGCGGGCGGACTTTGGCCTTGATGCCAGTTCGCTTGCGCCTTTTGAGAAAGCCAGAACCATCCGCGACGGATTATTCCCGGGCGGGGCCGGCCCGATTATGGGTTTCACCTTGGAAGCCAAGGCTCTGGCGGCGACAGCGGCGCGGGTTACGCTGAACGTTGACGGGCAGGAACTGGTGTTCGCCAATGCCGGCGCGAAACCGGTGCCGATGACCTGGCCCGGGAAAGATGGCACCAATGTCATTACCATTTCTTTCGTGCCAACGGACGGTTCCGGCGAAAAAGCCGCCTCGGAGACCGGCAGTTGGGCTTGGCTTCGGATGATCAGCAATGGCCGCTTGCAGCCAACAAATCAGCCAGATCTCTATAATTTGCGTATTGGCGGCGCCGGATTTGCCGCCGATTTTGAATTGCGTGCAAGTTCGGTCAACAACCCGTTCAATTTGAAGATGTTTGGTGGCTTTGCATGTCCGGAAAAGCTGTAGCGCCCGGATTTTTTGGCAAGGTGCCGCGCAGCGGCGATTTTGTGCTGCGCCGTTTAAGCAAGGAATTCGTCGCGGTTTGGGATGCATTTGTTGCGCAAAACGTCGTGCCATTGATGCATGATGTGTTAGTCTGGCCAGAAAATGGATTGCGGTTTCTTTTGGGGGATGTTGCCATCGGACTGGAACCGCATGTCGGGATGATTGTTCCAAGCCATGATTTGGTGGGCCGTCGTTTTCCCTTGACCGTCGCCAGCCCGCTGAACATTGTTGAGACCCCGACCAAGATAGCGACGTGGTTTGCCGAAATTACCGGCCCTGCTTTGGATGCGGCCGAAGGATTGATCGATGTCGGTGAACTTGACTTGGCGCTGGAGGGCATTGCCCCACCACAATTGGGCTCGCAGCCAATGGTTCCGTTTCAATTGATCTTACCCGGATCGGCACCCGTGGCGGCAGACTTTTATCATCCGACTCAAGTTCTGCGGGATTTGCTTTCAGCCAAGGCCGGGGTGGTCTGATGCAGATTTACAATCAAACCGGATTTCCGCACCAGTTCACAATGGGCATGGACAAAGAAGCGCGCGAATATGTTGTGCTTGTCGCCAAGGCGACTTTTGATTTTCCAAAGGCTCCCGGCGGCCCGGCGCTGAAATCGGCCGAGCAGGTACCGTTGGTCATGGCCGACATTGCGGCGGGCGAACCGGGGTATTCCGATACGCTATGGGAAACCGACTTTGCCTTCCGCAAGCCGCGCTGCGATGTCGTGTTGCAAGGCTGCGCCTATGCGCCAAACGGGCGTCCGGTGGATAGCGTTCGGGTTGGCGTAAAGGTCGGAAATTGGTCAAAAATGTTCGATGTTTTTGGCCACCGCGAATGGCGGGCAATCGGGCCGGTTTTTCATCCGACCTCGCCCAACCCATTTGTCCGCCAACCCTTCAGCTATGGCACGGCTTTCGGCGGCGTGGATCGGCTGGACCCTGACGATAAAATGCCCGATTCCTATCGCCTGAACCCGGTTGGGCGCGGCTGGTCACGGACGCGCAATCAACGCTTCATTCCGGGGTTGCCTTTGCCCAATACCCAAGCGGTCGACGAAAATGTCACGTCGCCGTTTGGCACCTACAAACCGATGGCTTTCGGTCCGGTCGGGCGCGGCTGGCCAGGGCGGATCGAACATGGCGGCACCTATGACGAGAAATGGACCGAGGAGGTGTTCCCCTTCCTGCCCGCCGATTTTGACGAACGCTATTTCCAGATGACCCTGCCCGACCAACAGATTGAAGCGCCGCGCTCGGGCACCGAGGTCATCCTTGGTAATCTGACCGCTGATCACAAAGTCAACTTTCGGCTGCCTGCGTGCGAATTACCGGTGACCTTATTCAAGGGACAGGACAAAGCTTATGAGGGCAATTTGCTGCCCGACACGCTGCTCTTTGACCCCGAAAACCGGCGCTTCTCGATGGTCTGGCGGGTGTCGGCACGCTACCAGCGCTCGATCCTTGAATTCACCGAAGCTTGGGTCGGGCCACCCACTGAAGCGATGCTGAGGGCCCGACGCGAGGGGCGCGGCTATATCCGCGCTGCGGGGACCGAACTTGAGGAAGAAGACGCATGAGCGCCAGCCTCGACATCCTGTCCATCGGCATGGTCACGGCGGTCGGCCTGGATGCGCCGTCGTCTTGCGCGGCGATGCGGGCTAGGCTGGACGGGTTTCAGGAGACGCGGTTCATCGGTGCGGGCGGTGACTGGCTGATCGGCGCACCGGTGCCGCTGCCGCGCAACTGGCTGGGCGAGAAACGGCTGGCGCATCTGGCCGCTGGGGCGATTGTCGAGGCGTTGCAGGGCGTGCCCAAGGCCGTTGTCGGGGATACCGCGTTGATCCTGTGTTTGGCCGAGGAAACCCGTCAAGGCCGCTTGGCGCCTGACGGGCAAAGCTTGCTCAAACGCATCGGCGAGATCGTCGAAGTCTCGACGCACCGCCGCTCGCGGATCATCGCCCATGGTCGACCTTCGGGCATCGTCGCGCTGGAGCAGGCGCGCAAGATGCTGGCGGCGGGCGAGGCGGAATATGTGATGATCGCCGGGGTAGATTCCTATCTTTCAACTGCCAGCATCGCCCAATTCCTCAACGACGACCGCCTGCTGACCGCCGATAACCCGAATGGCTTCATCCCCGGCGAAGCGGCAGCCGCGCTGCTATGTGGCAAACCGGGGTCTGGCGGCCTGGCCCTGCACGGCATCGGTCTGTCACGCGAAAACGCCTTCATCTACAACCCAGACGACCTGCCGTTGCGGGGGGACGGGATGACGAGTGCGTATCGGGCGGCTTTCCGCGAGACCGGCATCGAGATGAACCAGCTCGGCTACCGCATCTCTGATCTGATCGGCGAGCAGTACTGGTTCAAGCAATCGGCGCTGACAAGTTTGCGGCTGGTGCGCGGTCGCAATGCGTTTCAAGACATCTGGAGCCCCGGTGAGAGCCTAGGCAATATTGGCGCTGCTGTGGTGCCGACTATGATCGGCATGGCTTACATGGCCGCACAAAAAGGCTATGCCGCTGGCAACCCGGTGCTGGTTGAAGCCAGTGGCGATGACGGCGCTTGCGCAGCTGCGGTTTTGGCGGCTAGGGCAGCATGAGCAACGTCTTTGCCAACGGGTTGGAAGTGTCGGGGAAGGCCGTAAGCGCCAAAACGATTGCCGCCTTCCCAGACGTTTGTTTTACGCCACCCGAAACACCGGCAACCCCAACGGGCATTCCCATTCCTTATCCCAGTTTTGGTATGTCATCGGACACCGAAAGCGGAACTGGGACGGTCAAAATTGGTGGTAAGACCGTTAACATAAAAAATAAATCGGACCTGTCCAAAACCAGCGGAACCGAAGCGGGCGTTGCCGCCAAAAAGGGCATTATTACTTCCAAGAACACTGGCAAAGAGTATTTCAATTCGTGGTCCAATGATGTGAAATTTGACGGTGAGCCGGTCATTCGAATGACGGATCTGGCGACGAACAATCACGCGTCACCGCCAGGCAATGCTCCGCCTTGGCCGCATATGGTAGGCTTGAATGTAGCGGGCGTCAGTTGCGCGGAGATTCTCGCCGAGCATGGCATGAAAGTACACACCTACCGGCAGGCTTCAGAAGAATGCGAACCGAAAAGCAACCCCGACAAAACGCCAAATCCGAAATACCAGCAGTCTGATCACATTCTACAGAATGCTTGTTTCGTAGATTCGCGTGAAGCACCGAATGGAATCTCGACTGCGAAAGGTTATTACTTCAAGGACGCGCCCTGTGTTTGCATTGCTGACGCGACAGACAAGAGTACGGAACACGGGCGCAAAACTATGGCCCAAAATGAGTGGACCGCAGACCAAAAGGCGAAACCGGGCAATCCTAACCCGACGTATAAGGAAGTGCGCGAAGGCAACCTCGATGCTATGAAAAAAGCCAAGCCGGCAATAGCAAATGGGCCGGATGGTAAGGAGCACCCGGCGATTACTTGCCTAAGGATGGTTTGTGACGCACATTTCCTGCCTTTGATGGACAAGAATACCGCAGAAAACACGCAACTCCGCACGCCACATTCCGGCCCGTTCACGCCGCAAGTCTCGGGCGGCCCAGTCTCAGTATAAGGAAACGACATGGCTGAAATCGAACGAGACGACCTTGGCAAATCCGTGGGGGCGATACTTTTGAACGAAAACGGCGCTCTATTGAATGCGGTTGTGGCTACAGACGGTGAAAGTTTCTATTCGGTTCTATCACCAATACCGGATATTGCCGCTGCTGTGTTTCAGACAGATGTGCCGGGGATTTATTCCGGCAATTTTTGGATTACGGCGTTCGACAGGGATCGAAACGGCAATTTGTTTGTCGCTGATGCGGACGGACGTGTGCATACAAATTTGACCGGAAGTTGGACGATTGAAAATGTCACTTTGGGTAAAGGGCTGCGCACCGTTCGTTGTTTGCCGGACGGAACAATCTTGACCGCAGGGACTTCCGGAACAATCTTTCGCCGCGAACCAACGGGATGGCTGCCGATGAACGAGCCCGTCAGCCAGTGGATAAATGACATTGACGGTGCAGGAGAATTGGATTTCGTTGCGGTCGGTGATGCTGGGCTGGTTCTCAAGCGCGTTGGAACAGGCTGGGATCGACCTGAAATCCCGACAAATGCGACGCTGCACGGCGTATTAAGTTTGGGGAAAGACTATCTAGTCTGTGGCGCTAAAGGCGCAATATTTCGTAGTGACGGCACGGCATGGCGCGACCTTAGTTTTGGTTCGGTCGACCTGTTTGGCATGCGTGAATACAGGCAAGAAATATGGATAGCGTGCGGAACCGACGGCGCGGGCGTGCTGACTGATGATGGAATTGAGGCGCGTCGCCAAACATTTGCGGCCTATTCGATCGACACGGCTGGGCAGTTTATCGCATTTGCCGGAAACAACATCGTTGTCCGCCACGACGGATCAGCTTGGCACGGTTTTGGCTACACTTAGATTTCCGTGGAAGTACGCAAATACCCCCGCACCTTCGCCAAATCCAACTCACCGATCTTGATAACATCCTCAACACTCAACATCCGCACCACAAACAACTCCCCCGCCTCCGGATATTCCTTGTAAATCTCCGCCGCGATCCTTCGTCCATCCTCACCGGCAACCCTTAGCCCGTCCAAATTGGCCTCCAACCGCTCCACAACCCTTGCCAGCCGCTCTTCGTCCATGTCGGGGTTTTCGTCGGGGAACAGCAGGGCGTGGTCGTAGACGGTCCACAGAAACGCCGCTTGTTGGGCATGTTGGCGCACAATCTCCGGCAACACCGGCGGGCGCGCAGCCTCGCTCAATTCAAATTCACCGAACCACCGCGGATGCGGTTGGCGGCGCTGGCGTGGCTGATCAGGTAAGTGCCGCGGATGGTGATATGGCCGTCCTTTTTCATGATGATAGAGGCTTTGCCGCAGCGCAGTTCCAATTGTTCCTGCGCCGTCACCCGCACCAATTCGCCGTCGCGGATCACCGAGGGCGTTTCCAACTGCACCGGGTCGACGATGCGACCGACAATCAATGGTTTTGCTGGATCACCGCCTTCAAACAGCAGCGCCAAGTCGCAGCCGATCATCGCATAAGTCAATTCGGTGGTCGAACGGGCGGCGATGGCGTGGTCTTTCGGATTGCCGGCAAACACGACCAATGGCTTGCCCTTTTCAAAGCCGATCAACGCGCCGATCACCACGCCCTCGATGCGGTTGAGTACTTCGGCCATATTCGCCTCCCGTCAGTTATTGTTGATCTTGCTGCCTTTGAAAGTGATCTCGCCGTCAGCCTTGCCGTTCAATTTGCCACTGGCTTTCAGCGTAATGTCTTTGCCCTCAATATTGATTGTGCCGTCTTTCTTCATCGAAATCGAGGCCGAACCGGTCTTGATCACAATCGAATCGGCGGCTTCGATGATAATGCTTTTACCCGATTTGATCGCCATGCTGCCGGTTATATCGTGCAGCGCGTCCTTGGCGACTTTGGTCGCTTGGGCGCCGCCGATCTCGGTGGCCTGATCCTTGGCGACTTTCAGGCTTTGTCCGCCGCCGATCTCGCTGCCCTGGTTGCCGCCGACCTTGAGATTTTGGTTGCCGCCGATCTCGGTTATGTCGTTGCCGCCGACCGTATGGCTCTGGTTCGATCCGACGGTAACCGAACGGTTCGACCCGACCGTCTGGGTCTGGTTTGCACCGACAGTGCGGGTCTCGGACGCCCCGACGGTATCGGCCCGCGACGCGCCAACGGTAATAACCTGTGCGGCCCCTACGGTCTGGGTATGCGCGATGCCGATGGTTTCGGTGGAATTCGAGCCAACCGAAATTGTCTCGTTGGAACCGACACTCAGTGACCGGTCAACACCGACGGTTTCGGTATCGTTGTTGCCAATACTGACCGTTCGGTCGTGGCCCACCTTGGTGGTCTTGTCGTTGCCCACATCTTCGGTGCGGTTGACCCCGATGGATTGATTGGAATTGTTGTCGACCCGTTCCTGCATGTCGTGCTGGATCAGGCGACCCTCGTCGTTTTTCACCAGTTCGTTATGGTCTTTTTCGGCTTGGAAATAGACTTCCTCGCTGCCTTTCTTGTCTTCGAAGCGCAGTTCGTTGAAACCACCGCCGCCCAAGGACGAATTGGACTTCCATCCCGATTGCGTAGCGTTGGCGGGCAGACCGTAGGGCGGCATTTGTGCGGCGTTATAGACACGGCCGGTGATGATGGGTTTGTCGGGATCGCCTTCGATGAAATCGACGATCACTTCCTGGCCAATACGCGGGATCTGGATGAAGCCCCAGCCAGCGCCCGCCCAAACGGAGCTGACCCTGACGAAACACGACGTGTTCTGGTCCTTTTTCCCCAGCCGATCCCAATGGAACTGCACTTTGACCCGCGCATATTTGTCGGTGAAAATCTCTTGTCCGGCCGGGCCGACGACGGTTGCGGTTTGCGGTCCGCGCATGAGTTGCTGGTGGGTTGTGCGCGGCGGCCTGAAGGCGATGCTTTTGGGCGCTACCACCAACTTCGAGGAAAACCCATCACCATTGCGTACAAAGTCGGTGCGAAATTGCGGATCCCACATCACGTAAGTTGCATTCAGGACGATGTATTCCTCGTTTTCCGCTTCGCGCGGGAATTCTTCCAGTTTGAAAGTACAGCCCGGTGCCAACCCGCGCGCATTGCCTGCCGTTTTTATGCGCACATGCTGCGCCTGTAATTCCTCGCGACGAATCGCGGCAACCTTGTCGCCGCGCGCGAGCACCAGATGCGACCCTGGCTGGTGGTATCTTTCACCTTTGTCCAATGTATGACCCAAGGGTGATACCGATTTCGACATCAGATCGGCGGCGGGCTTTTCGAAATCATAGTCGGTGTGGACATAACTGCCCGGAAGAACCGAGGCCTTCGGCCGCCATTCCGAAAGAAAGTCTTGTTCTTTGAACGCAGCTGCGGCTTCGACCTGGAACGAAACGGATTCGTAGCCTGGTACCGGCTTAAGTTTGGCGTTGGCGTCGGTCAGGATGAGTTTGTGTTCGCCGTCGGCATGTTCGAAAAAATAGAAGATGCCTTCGTGTTCCAGCAATCGCTGGATGAAATCGAGGTCGGTTTCGTCATATTGAACGCAGTAATCGCGTGGATCATACGAACCTTGCAGGCGTTTTTCGACCTTGCCACCGTGGTCGGAAAATATCTTTTCGACAATTTCCACGACGCTGAGGTTTTGGAAAATTCGACAATCAGACCGGTTGGACAGGAACCAGAGCCACGGACGAAGTTTGAGCTGATACTGAGCGTAGCCATCGGCGATGGTCACGAACTGGAATTCTGAAACCAGGCCGTTGATGAAGCGCGGGTCACCGCCCGTGTCAATTTTGACCGTGACGCTTTGGCCCAACAATTTCTTGGCGGTAATTGTGACGTCTTTGCTGACCAAACCAAGATCAAGATCAAAGCAGGTTGAAATATAATCTGAGCCGCTGAGATAGGCAAAAAGCAGCTCATCTGCCAGCGGCGTCGTCGCGGTGATTTTTCTTAGTTCGGGCATTGGGCCTGCCTTTCCCACTTTGAAAGCACCTTGGGGCCAAGGCTAACGCATTTTCAACCATTAAGCCAACATTGCCGGCGGCAACTCCAGCGAACATGCGAAATAGTCGGCAAATGCTTTTGTTGCGGTTACATTCTGATTTCTTGACCAGCGGGGTGGCACGGAGTATCAGGCCGTCGTGGCGATTTGTTGAGCCGGATTGCGGGCCACGTTAAATATTCCGCTAAAGAGGTCGAGGCCCGGTCACGGCCCCGATCCCAATACGGTCGGGGCTTTGTGCTGAAAGGGGCCGGGATTCCCGGAACATGCGATGAGCAAAGATTGGAACATACGCACCAAATTGGTGCACGAAGGCACGCGGCGCAGCCACTATGGCGAGGTCAGCGAGGCGATCTTTCTGACGCAGGGGTTTGTTTACTCCGATGCCGAAACCGCCGAAGCGCGGTTTGTGAAAACCGGCGAGGATGAATTCATCTATGCCCGCTATGGCAACCCGACGGTGCGGATGTTTGAGGAACGCATCGCGGCGCTGGAAGGGGCCGAAGATGCCTTTGCCACCGCCAGCGGCATGGCGGCGGTGCATGGGGCGTTGCTGTGTTCGTTAAAGCAGGGCGACCATGTGGTTTCGGCGCGGGCGTTGTTTGGTTCGTGTTTGTATATTGTTGAGACTTTATTGCCGCGCTATGGCGTCGAGGTGACGTTTGTCGATGGCACTGATCTGGCGCAGTGGCAGGCGGCATTGCGACCGGGAACGAAACTGGCGTTTCTGGAGGCGATTTCCAACCCGACGCTGGAGGTGATCGACATACGCGGCGTGGCTGATCTGTGCCATGCGGTCGGGACCAAATTGATTGTCGATAACGTGTTTGCCACCCCGATTTTCCAGCGCTCGCTGGACCTGGGGGCGGATGTGCTGGTCTATTCGGCTACCAAGCATATCGACGGGCAGGGGCGGTGTTTGGGTGGCGTTGTTCTAGGGACCAAGGAATATATTCGTGGCGAGCTGGAGCCGTTTCTGAAGCACACCGGCGGGGCGCTGTCGCCGTTCAACGCCTGGGTAATGCTGAAGGGGCTGGAGACGCTGGACTTGCGCTGTCGGGCGCAGGCCGAGTCGGCACTGAACTTGGCGACGGCTTTGCAAGGCCATCCGAAACTGGCGCGGGTGATTTATCCGGGGTTGCAGGATCACCCACAGCATGTGCTGGCCATGCGGCAGATGAGTGCAGGCGGCACGGTGTTTTCGGTCGATCTGAAGGGTGGCAAGGAAGCGGCGTTTCGCTTTCTCAACGCCTTGAAAATCATCATTATTTCGAACAATCTGGGCGATGCCAAAAGCATCATCACCCACCCTGCAACGACGACGCACCAGCGGCTGAGCGCTGACGCGCGCGAAGCGCTGGGCATCGGACCGGGATTGGTGCGGATTTCGGTCGGGCTGGAGGACGCGAAAGACCTATTGGCCGATATACTTGGTGCGTTGGAGAACTAGCAATCGCTCGAAGGTGGTTGTTAGCGTTTTCCCTTGCCGCATTTCTCACATAATGTGGTTCGATGAGCGAAATAGAGCTTAAATTACTGATTGATGTCGGCGAAGCGCGGTTGATCTGGTCCAGACTCGCTGCTTGCGGACTGGCGCGGACACCGCGTTTGACCCGCACTCTGCGCAGCATTTATTTCGATACGCCAGACCTTGCGCTTGGCAAGGCCTCCATTGCTTTGCGCTTGCGGCGCACCGGTCGGCGTTGGGTGCAGACGGTCAAGATCGGGGCCAAGTTGCATCAGGGCCTGTCTCGGACCGAAGAACTGGAAAGCGCCGCGCCGGGTGGCATGCCGAACCTGACCGCAATCAGCGATCAATCGGCCCGCGAGGAAATCATCCGTCGTGTCAACGGCAAGCAACTTGGGCCCGTCAGCGAAACAATAATCCGGCGAACGGCCTGCATCGTTACCTTCGATGATTGCACCCAGGTCGAACTGGCCACCGATTTTGGCACGATAAAAGCCGGCGAGCGGTCGGCGGACCATCGCGAGGTTGAAATCGAATTGATTGCAGGTAACGCGCCAAGGCTGTTTGACCTTGTGCGAACGATTCTTCCGCACGGCGGACTGGCCTTTTCCCGATTCTCAAAATCGGCACGCGCCAGCATGCTGGCCGCCAAAGGCTATATCGAGCCGCCGCTGGCGCCAATTTTCGCATCGCAGGTCGAAATCGCGCCAGCGTTGAATGTCGAACAGGCCGCCCGGGCGATGCTGGGCGAATGCCTCGACCAGCTTGCCGCCAACGTCGTCGTGGTGCGAAATCTCGATCTAACCGAAGGACCGCACCAATTGCGGGTCGGGCTGCGCCGATTGCGCAGTGTTTTCCTGATATTTTGCGCGGTGCTCGAGTGCCCGGAACTTGCAAGCCTGCAAGACGAGGCGCGCTGGCTTGGCGCCGAGGTTGGGCGATTGCGCAACCTCGATGTGCTGGCACAAGACATCGCTGCGAAAGAAGCGAAGGCCAACCCGCAAGTCACAGGCCTGCATGAACTGGCCAATGTATTGGTCGCTATGGCGTCTGCCGAACGCAGAACTCTGCGGGACACGCTGACCTCGGCGCGCACCCAAACATTTCTGATTGATCTTGCTTGCTTCATTGAAACCCGGGGCTGGCTTGTACCCCAGGATTTTTCGCAAACTACGCGCTTGTCAGTTCCGGTTGCCGAATTTGCTACCAAGGCGATCAATGATCAGTGGCGAAAGGTGGTCAAAAGATCGAAGCGCCTTGCTGAACTCGACACGATTCAGCGGCACGAATTGCGAAAAGAATTGAAAAAACTACGTTACGCGACCGAGTTTCTGTCGCCGTTTTTCCCGCGCAAGCGGACCGGACCATTTGTTAAGCGCTTGAAAGCGTTGCAGGATGTTTTCGGATTTCTAAACGACGCCGCTCTGACGATAGCGACGCTGGGCGAATCCGATCTCCCGTCCTTGCGCAAACCGGCGTTACAGCGCGCAATCGGCTGGACTATCGGGGCCAGCCAAAGCCGGGCCGAATTTGCCTGGCG
>JANMOK010000377.1:0-1624 GCA_031369165.1 Paracoccaceae bacterium | reverse complement strand
GGCCAAATGGCCCTATCAACACCCCCGGATTGCCGCATTAGCTCAGTTGGTAGAGCACATCATTCGTAATGATGGGGTCAGGTGTTCGAGTCACCTATGCGGCACCAGATTTTCCGAAAGTGCGGCGATTGGCCGATTTGGCACGTCCGAGAAAGGTGATCTCGCGATTCGCGGGGTGTTGCCAAAAATAATTGGTACCGTTCGCTGCCAGCACAAAGCACCGTTGGTCACAGGTCGTTAACCATTTGTTGTGAAACTGTGGCGTCGCTTGTTTCGTACCTTAATCCGTGCCACCAAACGGCAACGCCGAACTGCAAAGGAGCCGCCCCGATGTTTGAATCATTCTTCCCACGTCCGAAGCTGTTTTTTGGCAGTGCGGCTTTATGGGCGCTGGCGGCGGTGCTATTGTGGTTCTTTTATGTCCGCGAATTGGGCGGCAGCCTGAGCTTGGGCGGGATTTTTGGGCTGGGATTGCCCGAGACGCTGCCCGAAGGGGCGGATGAGGCGGCGGTGGCCGCGTTCGATGAAGCAAGCGTGTTTCCAATGGATTTCTGGTCGCATCAATACATGATCGTGGCCTATGCGCTGTTCGCTGGATTCTGGCTGTGGTTCGCGCCTTCAAAATGGGCGAAATGGTCGGTTGCCGGGTCGGCGTTGATCATTTTCGTGGTCTGGTTTCAGGTCTGGATCGATGTAAAAATCAACGATTGGTTCGGGATATTCTACGACACGATCCAGAAGGCCTTGGCCGAACCGAATTCGGTTTCAGCGCCGGAATTTTACGGGCAGCTTTTCACCTTTGCCAAATATGCCGGTGTGGCCATTGTTGTGGCGGTGCTGAACGCATTTTTCGTCAGCCATTACGTGTTTCGCTGGCGCACTGCGATGAACGACCGCTACGTCAATATGTGGTCGAAAATCCGCGATATTGAGGGCGCCTCGCAGCGCGTTCAGGAAGACACGATGCGTTTTGCCGGCATCATGGAAGGGCTGGGCGTGGCGCTGATCGATTCCGTGATGACGCTGATCGCGTTTCTGCCGATTCTGTGGGGATTTTCCAGTTTCGTCAAAGAATTGCCGTGGATTGGCGCGGTGCCGCAGGCGTTGGTCATTGTAGCGGTGTTATGGGCGGTATTTGGCACCGGGCTGCTGGCACTGGCGGGGATAAAATTGCCGGGGCTGAACTTCCGCAACCAGCGGGTTGAGGCGACGTTTCGCAAGGAATTGGTGCTGGGCGAAGACAATATCGACCGGGCGCAACCGGCGACTTTGCACGACCTGTTTGGCTATGTGCGGCAGAACTATTTCACCCTGTATCTGAACTATCTGTATTTCAACGTAGTGCGGTACATTTATCTGCAAACCGGTGCGATTCTGCCTTATGTGGCGCTGGCCCCGACAATTCTGGCGGGTGGGTTCACCTTGGGCGTCATGCAACAGATCTTGCGGGCATTTGGCCGCGTGGTCGGGTCGTTTCAGTTCTTGGTCAATTCGTGGACGACCATCGTCGAACTGATGTCGATCTACAAACGGCTTGCGGCGTTTGAGGCGCAGATCGAGGGGCGTCGGCTGAATGCGATAGAAGCCGAACCCGATACAGCGGCGGCTTAGTCGTCGGCGCTAC
>JANMOK010000364.1:0-4609 GCA_031369165.1 Paracoccaceae bacterium | reverse complement strand
GTACCAAAAACCGGTGCCTTACCGCTTGGCGACTCCCCAATGCTGGCGGGTGTTTACTGGCGCTTGGATGATCGCGCAAGATCAAAGCGAATTGAGAAAAGCGACAAGGCTGTCGCGATCGGTCCTTGGCAACACCCGGATGGATTCCCTCGCGGCTTCACCTTCGCCGCCGTGCCAGAGAATTGCTTCGGCAAAGCCAAGGGCGCGACCATCATGTAGCAGGAATTGATGTTTGTTGACTTGTCGGTACCAGCCCGAACCCCGATAGCAGCGGGGTACGCCATTCGCTGCCGGACGCGGCAAAGTCGGGACGGCTGTCAGCAATATCCGGTCCGATATCGTGCAATAGCAAGTCGGCGAACGGGTGGCAGACCTGGCCGGAAAGTTCGGGCAGGCCTTCGATCATCTCCGTTTGTCCGCCACGGCCTCTTAGGGAAAATTTTTCTCGAAAAATTTTGCGTCCAAAAAATCTTCGGGAAGATTTTTCCTTAAAAGGAGCATCCAGTATTGTGGCGACAATTTTGTTGACGAAACGTTACGAAATCACTGGAATCGCAAAATAATCTTGCTCCGGAAACCGACGAGCCCCCGCTCTCGCTGCCGGGCGGGGGCTATTCCGCCGACCCGCTATTTCAGCGGTCGTTCCTTTGCCAATCGGTCAAACGCCATAAGATCGGACACCAACCCATCCATCTGGTCCAAATGTATCATGTTTGGCCCGTCGGATGGTGAATTGTCGGGGTCTTGGTGGGTTTCAATGAAGACCGCCGCCACCCCAATCGCCACCGCAGCCCGCGCCATGACCGGGGCAAATTCGCGTTGCCCGCCCGACGATCCGCCCATGCCACCGGGCTGCTGCACCGAATGCGTCGCGTCCATCACCACAGGGTAACCGGTGCGGGCCATTTGCGGCAGGCTTCGCATGTCGGCCACTAAGGTGTTATAACCAAACGAAGTGCCGCGTTCACACAGCAAGATGCGCTGATTGCCGGTCGAAGCGATTTTTGCGGCAACGTTGGGCATATCCCACGGTGCCAGGAACTGCCCCTTTTTCACATTGACCGCGCAGCCGGTTTCGCCCGCTGCCAGCAACAAATCTGTCTGACGGCAGAGGAACGCCGGTATTTGCAGCACGTCAACAACCTGGCCCGCCAAGCGGCACTGTTCTTCGCTGTGCACATCGGTCAGAACCGGGCAGCCGACGCGCGATTTGACTTCGGCCAGCATTTCCAGCCCGGCCTCTATGCCAAGGCCGCGGGTGGTGCCTATCGAGGAACGGTTGGCCTTGTCGTAGGACGCTTTGAAAATATAGCCCGCGCCGCGGCGCTGGCATATGTCCGCCATTTGTCTGGCAATCATCAGGGCATGGTCCAGTGTTTCAAGCTGGCACGGTCCAGCGATGACAGTCAGAGGCTGGTCATTTGCCAGTGAAACCTTGCCGATCTGCACAATTCTGTTGGCCATCAAACGCTGACCTGTTCGCGCAGGATCGAAACTGTCAGCGAGACCAGCAAATACAATCCGGCAAAGATGATGAAAGCCAGCGCGGTGTTTTCAAAGGCGCGTGGCAGGGTTGGAACATCGGGGGCAACCGGTGTCACGCCCATCGCCAGGTAACGAACCTGGCGGTTTGCTTCCATTCTGGCGGTTTCCACCTGTGCGACCGATTGCTGCAACAGCAACTGACGGGTGCCCACTTCGGTTTCGGCAAACCGCAGCTCGCCGGCGATTTTGGCCAGCGACGTTGACGTCGTCGAATTGTCGGTCAATTGAGCGCGCAGGATGCCAATGCGCGACTGCAGCCGATCAATTTCGGCTTGGTTAAGTTCGATCCTGGTCGGGTTGGGACGCGGATTCGACAGGATTTCCTCGCGCTCCAGCTTTTTGTTTTCGAGATCCAGGTCCATCGAATTGATGATGGCCATTTGCGAAGTGAATTCGACATCAGAGGACAAGACGCCGCGGGCTTGCTGCAATTCGACAAGTCGCTGCTGCGCCTTGAACAGGGCAGTTTCGGAGTCGTCATAGTTTTCCTTGGCGCCTTGCATGTGATCTTCGCGGGCGCGCTGCGAGATCTTGTCGACCCGTTCTTCGGCGTATCCCACCAGCGAATTTGCGAAGAGTTGCGATGCTTCCGCAGAAGCCGCAATCACTGACATCCGCAAGATGCCTTCGCTGGGATCAAATCCAACGATGACCTTGTTGGTATAGAGATCATAGGACGCTTCGTCGGATGCGTCGGGTGCAAGGCGCTGCAAAACGTCAATTTCGGGTGCGGAAAAATGACGGCGGAACCCCAAATCCTTGTCCAAACGCTGCATCGCTTCGCGCGATGTCAGATAGCCCTGCACAACAATGGAATCCTGCGACGTCGCCAAGGCGGTGCCCGACAAAAGGCCGGAAAGTCCGGTCGAAGCGGCTGCAGGATCGGCCTTTTGAATAACGAATTCGCTATGGGTTTCGTACATCGGCGTGGCGATCTGGTAGTAATACCAACCGGCCAAAAAAGTCGGCAAGCCGACAAAAAACGCCAGTTTCACCATCAGAATTGCCAAGCGCCGCCGCCGCCGTGCAACAAGCGCCGCCTGAATTCGGGCGATTTCGCGAAGCCGTTCTTCGGGATCAATCAATATCTTTGGGTTGTTCATTGGGTCTTCTGGCGAAGGAGAAATGATTTCTTTGTTCGTCGGCTTCCAGTCATTGGCAAGGATATCAATCCCTTGCTGCATCAATTGGTCCAAGGCGTCATAGCCGTCCTTGGCATTCAGTCCCAGCGTTTCCGCCCGTCGAATGGCGCGACGCAAAAAACGCGGGGGAATATTTTTCTGCAATTCGCCGATATCGGTGCCGATAACTTGATCGGCCTCGCCCAGCAGCAGGGTTCGTTTTTCAGGGAGCATTTGTATATACGTCCATTGCCGCTTTCAAAGTGTCAAACATATGCAAAGTCCCATCGCGCAACACTGCACCGCGTTCGCAATAACTTTCCAGTATTTCTGCGCTATGGGAAACGATTACAACCGTGGAGTTTTTCAGTCTTTCGCGCAGCATTGCCCCGGCCTTGACGGCAAACCGGTGATCGAACGACCCCGGCAGGCCTTCGTCAATCAGGTAAATATCAAATTCCAGGGCCAACATCAGGGCAAAATTGAAGCGGCTGCGCATT
Source organism: Paracoccaceae bacterium (assembly GCA_031369165.1). Classification (GTDB taxonomy): domain Bacteria; phylum Pseudomonadota; class Alphaproteobacteria; order Rhodobacterales; family Rhodobacteraceae; genus JANMOK01. The sequence continues at coordinate 1,443 of JANMOK010000364.1, read as the reverse complement.
CCGGCGGAGTATGTGGCAATCGGCATTTCGAAATATTCTTTGATATCAACCAAATACCGGCAAAATGCTTCGACTGGATCGGCGTCCATGCCATACAGGCGGGCAATGAAGCGGGCGTTTTCAGCGGCCGAATGAGCCGCGTTGACGCCACCCATGAATCCCAGCGGAAAAGAAATCCGCGAGGTGCGGAATATCTCGCCTTCGTCGGGTTTTTCCAATCCGGCCATCATGTTGATCAAGGTCGTTTTGCCGGTGCCATTGGGCGCAAGTATGCCGAGCGAATTGCCGATTTCGACGCGAAAGCTGGCTTGATCAAGAATGACCTTGCGCTGGATGCCGGTCCAGAAAGACTTGGAAACATTGCGAAATTCAATCATTTCAGCGAGATTCAACCTTTTCAATTCTCAACAATCGGCCCGCTGCAATCGCGATAGCGCAGGAAGCCAGGCTGAGCAACGCCCCCATTTTCGCGGCGTCTTGCGTATTGCCCGGCGCAAATGCGACGGATGCAACAAACAGCGCAACGGTAAATCCAATTGCCGCAACGCAGCCGACGACAAACAGATCTTTGGTCTGCATACCTTTGGGCAGACCAAAACCCAACGGACCCGCCGACAGCCAGCCAAAAAACAATATGCCGACTGGCTTGCCAACAATCAGGCCTGCAAGCACTAGCCAGGTCGCCGCGCCAATAGAGGAAAATTCAACTCCGGCATTGGCAAAACCAAAGGCAAACAGGATGATTTGCACCGGCGCTTTGAGCGCGTGCTCAATCGTATTTAGCAAGTCACTCAGTGCCAGTTCAGCTTCGGCAAACAGCCCAAATTCCCGATCGGAATGCGGAATGGCCGGGATGATTGGCAGTAAACCCAGCGCTGGGTGAATGCCGCTCTTTTGAAATCCGTACCAAGAGACGACACCGGCCAACACATAGGGCCAGAAAGACAATTTCTTGCGCACCCAAGTTGCGACTGGTTTTCGCGCACTGCTCGCGTCAAGCCAGCGCGGGCCCCAATTGAATACCATGTATGCAGTTATGGCGGCAGCAAATGAAACCAGTAACCACAGTGGAGCCAATGCCGCGGTGGGATAAAACACCGCCAAAATAATTAACCCGCCCGCATCGTCGGCAATGGCAAGTAACAACAAAAACGTAACAGCCGGATGCCCGGCACCAAAGACGATACGCCCGACCAAATAGGAGAAAGCAATATCCGTCGCGGTCGGAATGGCCCAACCGCGGGCGACCTGTTTGGTCACGTCCGGGCCCAGCATCCAAGCGAGTGCGAAATAGACCGAGATCGGACCGAGCATTCCGCCCAACGTGGCAATCAACGGGGTTACGGACTTTCGACCGCGCAACGACCCGTCTTTCAGAATGATCGCCTCCCAAACCTCTTTGCCGGCGATGGCACCCGCGGCGTATTGGCCGCGCACGACATT
>JANMOK010000351.1:0-1882 GCA_031369165.1 Paracoccaceae bacterium | reverse complement strand
CTGCCACTTCGGATTTGCGCGCACGAATTCGAGAAACTCCGCGTTCGTGACCGGATGCACGTCGAGCTGGAAAGCCGCGACCGCGATTTCCTTGGCGTCATCTTTCCCGCGAAAGAACGGGCGATAGACTCCGGCGGGGATGCCCGCCATCGGCTCATCCGCGCCCGCAGAAACCGCGAGCAGCGCGGCCATCGCGCAGGCGAAAATTTTCCCGCGCGTCAGCATGGCCTATTGGTGCGCGATCTCGGCGCGCACGCGCTTCACGTCCTCGAGCGTGACGGGTTCGCCCTGGTTGCCCCACGAGTTGCGCACGTAGGTGAGCACGCTGGCGATCTGTTCGTCGTTGAGCAGCACCGGCGGCATCACGCCATTGTAGTCGGCGCCGTTGACTTTGATCGGACCGGAGAAAAAGGCGACCAGTTTTTCCGTAGGTGGCGGAGCGGTGCGGGTGGCGGCACCGTCGCCACCGGATCGGATGGAACCAAGCGTGCCCGATAGTCCGTCGATCAAGCGGCCATATACGTCACGGATTTCCATGCCGAGTTTGCGCTGGCCGAAGTAGTGGTCCTCGGGATCGGGTGCGGTGAAGCCGGTCATGTTGAGGATGCCAATATCGACGGCGGCGAGGGTGACATAGGCCTCGGCATTTGGTGCCAAGTTGGCGATTTTGATGGCGGCCGACATTGTGCTGCGCGGGTCCACCGCATCAGGCGTGGTGATCTGCACGTCAAGGTCGCGGTTGCCGGGATCAACCGGGGCCCAAGCGAGGCCGATGGCGCGGGCTGGGTTGTGACCTGCCGCCACATCCATCGGGCGGATCAGGGTGGCGGTGACATAAGCACCGGGGCCCCATTCGGCGGTGACGGGCACGGGGATTGTGGTTTCGCCTTCGGGCACATCCACGGCCTGCATGGCGATCAAATGGTCGGACATGACATTGAGCAAAACTTTGCCGGGATAGCGGGCAGTCAAGTGCAATTGTGCAGTCTCGCCAATGGTATAGCGGTCTTTGTTCAGGCCAATGTCCAACACGTCGGGCGTGGTGGAGGAACTCTCGGCGGCGTACCAACCGGCAGAAAACGCATAGGAACTGGCGGTTTGGATGGTGCCGAGGGCGGTAACTTGCAGTTCGTATTGGCCCCAAGCGACCGCGGCTTCGACATGGGTGACGGCGGTGGGGTTGAGGTCGATTGTGCCGTTAGACACCCTTTCCCGGCGGGTGGTTGGCTCGTAGTTCCAATAGCCGTCGAGTTCGTACCATTGATAGCTGGTTTCAATGCGCGACAGGGTCCATTCGGCTTGGGTGGTGACGCTGCGGGTCAGGTCGGGGCCAATGGCGATGATGTCAAATGCTGCGTTTGACCCTTCAGCGGCAACCCCGTCAAACAGCGGTTTGATGCCGATGCGCGGACCGCTCGGGGCTATTGGTCGGACCAGGCTGCGTTCAACGGGGCGGCCAGAGCCGTCAATCAGGCGCAAAGTTGCGGTGATTTCAAGCGGTTGGGTGATGTTGTTCATTTCGGGTATGATCAGCGGAACCACGACGATGCCGCCAGCGTCGGTGCTGTAACCCGCTTCGATGGATTGGTAACCGGAGTCGAAAGGTTCATCGTATAGGCCGAAGGAATAGCCGTCAAAACCGGGGTAGGAGGTGGCGAGGGCGACGGTGACCTCGCCTTCAACCGCCAAATTTGCTGCTGGTGCGCCGTAGAGGTAATCGGCATCAACCGAGATGATCGGCGCGTCACCGGCGAAAATTGGACCTTCGGCAAGAGCGAGGGTGAAGTCGATTTTCTCGGGAACGAAGTCTTCGACAAGGAATGTTGTTGTGGTCAGGGCCGCCGCTTCGGGGTCGGCGTGGATGCGCAGTTTCCAGGCGCCG
>JANMOK010000328.1:0-6288 GCA_031369165.1 Paracoccaceae bacterium | reverse complement strand
GTTGACAGCCGATGCCAGGGCCAGCGAGGGCAAACTGGCACCGCGATTGAATTCTTTGGTGCGCAAGGAAACCTGTGCCGAAATAGCAGCCGAAATTGAATTGGGCGACGCGCTGTTGATGGGTCGATCCGAAATGGCAACGGGCGGACGCAAAAAACTGGCTTTGCTCGGCGATGCGATGGAAGCCGTGATAGCGGCGATTTATCTGGACGGCGGGTTCGAGACCGCGCGCGAATTGGTGCTGCGGCTCTGGGCCAAACGTATATCTGTTGCAGAAGAGAATGCGCGCGATCCGAAATCTGCCTTGCAGGAATGGGCGCAAGGGCGCGGGTTTCCGACGCCGGAATATGTGGAAATAAGCCGCTCGGGCACCGATCACGCGCCGATGTTTTGTATCGAAGTTTCGGTGCAATCGGGGCAAAAGGCGCGGGCCGAGGCAGCGTCAAAGAAATTGGCGCAGCAATTGGCGGCGAGTGAATTATTGGATCGGTTGGAGGGCGCAAATGGCTGAGAATCGCTGCGGATTCGTTGCCCTGATTGGCGAACCCAACGCCGGCAAATCGACTCTGCTCAACCGCATGGTTGGAGCTAAAGTATCGATTGTAACGCACAAGGTGCAGACCACGCGCACCCGCATTCGTGGTGTGGCGATGGAAGGGGCAACGCAGATCGTGTTTGTCGATACGCCGGGTCTGTTCAAACCGCGCCGCAAGCTGGACCGGGCGATGGTCAGTGCAGCTTGGTCGGGGGCGGCGGATGCCGATATTGTGGTGCTCCTGATCGAAGCGCATCGCGGGCTGACCGAAGGCGTGAAGGCAATTTTGGCAGGGTTGGTTGGTCGTGCGCATGGCAAGGTGGCTTTGGCCATCAACAAGATCGACCGCGTGCAGCGCGAAAAACTGTTGGCGCTGGCGCAGGAAATGTCGGGAGCCTTTGACTTCGCCAAGGTTTTTATGATTTCGGCGGAAAAAGGCCACGGCGTTGACGATTTAAGGCGTTGGATTGCCGGTGAATTGCCGGTCGGCCCGTGGCTATACCCCGAAGATCAGATCGCTGATATTTCGTTACGATTGATTGCCTCTGAAATCACTCGGGAGAAGTTGACCCTGCGGCTGCATCAGGAACTGCCCTATCAATTGACCGTCGAGACCGAGCAGTGGGAAGAGCGCAAGGATGGGTCGGTGAAGATCGACCAAGTGATTTACGTCTCGCGCGATGGCCACAAGGGCATCATTCTTGGGCCAAAAGGTGAAACGATCAAGACGATTTCAACGCTGGCGCGGCAGGATATCTCGGCGTTTCTGGAGCGTCCGGCGCATTTGTTTTTGCGGGTGCTGGTGCGCGAGAATTGGCAGAACGATGCCGAACGTTACGAGGGCATGGGGCTGGACATTCGGGACGGGGCGTGAGCGGCCATGTCCGCACGGCTGACGGCGGAGTTTTGGGTCCAAGCCTATCTGACGCGGTTGCGATTGGCTGGAATACCGGCGTTTGTGGTGAAACATGGCAATGACCAAGCAGGTGCCGTATTGGTCAAGCTTAACACCTTGGATGGCAAGGCGCAGGCATTCAGCCGAAATTTTGGAGCCCAAGGCCAGCGGGTGTGGACATCATTGAGCGACGACGCTGAGACGCTGGTCGATGCCGCAATTGAACGGCAAAAGAAATATGATCCTGACCTGTGGGTGATCGAGGTTGAAGATCGGCAGGGTCGCACTTTGCTGGATCAGATTGGCTTGGCCGAATAGATGGAATGGCGCGACGAAGGAGCTCTGCTTTCGGTGCGTCGCCACGGCGAGGGGTCGGCAATTATCGAAATATTCACCCGGCAGCACGGGCGACACCTGGGTGTGGTCAAGGGTGGCGGAGCGCGGCGGATGGCACCAATCTTGCAACCCGGCGCGCAGTTGCAAGTTGCATGGCGCGCGCGGCTGGAAGACCACCTTGGCCAGTTTTCCGTCGAACCCTTGCGTTCACGGGCCGCAGAAATTCTGGGCGACCGCCGTGCATTGGCGGTGATGGGTTCGATCGCCGCGCTTTTGCACTGGTTGCCAGAGCGCGAAGCGCATGGGCCGCTATATGAACGGACTTTGGCTTTGCTGGATGCGTTGGGCGACGGCGCGATATGGCATGCGGACTATGTGCGTTGGGAATTATTCCTGTTGGCCGAAATGGGTTTCGGACTGGACTTGCGTGACTGTGCGGCCACGGGAGCCACCGATGATTTGATCTATGTCTCGCCACGAACCGGGCGCGCTGTCAGCCGCGTTGGCGGTGCCGAATGGAGCGACCGGTTGCTGGCTTTGCCAGCCTTCTTGCGAGATGGTTCGGCACCTGTTTCCAATGCCGATTTGGAAGACGGACTGGCGCTTACCGGGCATTTTCTGGAGTTATGGCTGGCGCCCGCATTGGGTGCGCAGCGACTGCCGGACGCCAGGACAAGGGCCGCGCAATCGATGATGCGAGGCCTATGATTTCCGGCTATTTCGCTGTCAGCAATGGCGGTTTCCGGTCTGCCGTCAGCGCCTTTTCCGGAAGTTCGATGTCAAGGAAAATCTTGTTATCCTTGACGCCAACTTTGACCAACCCGCCTTTGGCAAGTTTGCCAAACAGCAATTCTTCAGCCAGCGGTTTTTTGATGTGCTCTTGGATGACGCGGGCCAAAGGCCTAGCGCCCATGGTAGCATCGTAACCCCGATCTCCCAGCCAAGCAGCAGCTTCGCGCGACAGTTCTATATGGACATTGCGGTCCAGCAACTGCGCTTCGAGCTGTTGCACGAACTTTTCGACCACCTGCATAATGACGGTTTTTGGCAGGGCCGAGAAGCTGATGGTAGCGTCCAGCCGGTTGCGGAATTCCGGGGTAAAACGACGCTCGATTTCGGCGGTATCTTCGCCTTCGCGCACCGACGAACCAAAGCCGATGGCCGATTTGGCCATTTCGGCGGCCCCGGCATTCGTTGTCATAATCAGCACGACGTTGCGGAAATCTACGGCGCGACCGTTGTGGTCGGTTAGTTTACCGTGATCCATCACCTGCAACAGAATGTTGTAGACATCCGGATGGGCCTTTTCGATCTCATCGAGTAACAGCACGCAATGCGGATGCTGGTCGACACCGTCAGTCAACAGGCCACCCTGGTCAAACCCGACATAGCCCGGTGGGGCCCCGATCAAGCGCGAAACCGCATGTTTCTCCATATATTCCGACATGTCAAAGCGCAGCAGTTCGACGCCGAGCGTGTCGGCCAGTTGCTTGGCAACTTCGGTTTTGCCCACGCCGGTTGGCCCGGCAAACAGGTAGTTGCCAATCGGCTTTTCGGGTTCGCGCAGACCGGCGCGGCTGAGTTTGATGGCGGAGGCCAGCGCATCAATCGCCTTGTCCTGACCGAAAACCACGCGTTTGAGGTTGGCATCGAGGTCTTTCAGCACCTGCGCGTCATCTTTCGACACATTTTTCGGCGGAATGCGGGCGATCTTGGCGACGACGGCTTCGATTTCCTTCACGCCCAGCGTCTTGCGCCGTTTACCCTCGGGTAACAGCATCTGCGCGGCACCCGCCTCGTCGATCACGTCAATAGCTTTATCGGGCAGCTTGCGGTCGTGGATGTAGCGGGCCGACAGTTCGACCGCTGATTTGATAGCGTCGTTGGTATAGCGAAGTTCGTGGTGTTCTTCGAAATAAGGTTTGAGGCCCATAAGGATTTTGATCGAATCCTCAACCGAGGGCTCATTCACGTCGATTTTCTGGAACCGCCTTGCCAAGGCCCGGTCTTTCTCGAAATGCTGGCGGAACTCCTAGTAAGTTGTCGAACCCATACAGCGCAGTTTGCCGCCCTGCAGGGCGGGTTTCAGCAGGTTGGACGCATCCATCGAGCCACCCGACGTGGCCCCTGCGCCAATGACGGTGTGAATTTCGTCGATGAACAGCACGGCGTCGGGATGTGCTTCGAGTTCAGTGACGACCGCTTTCAGCCGCTCCTCAAAATCGCCGCGATAACGGGTGCCCGCCAACAGTGCGCCCATGTCCAGCGAGAAGATGGTCGTAGCCGCCAACACGTTCGGCGTGTCTCCGGTGACAATTTTTCGGGCGAGCCCCTCGGCAATCGCGGTTTTGCCAACACCGGGGTCACCAACCAGCAACGGGTTGTTCTTGCGTCGGCGGCAGAGGATTTGAATGCAACGATCAACTTCGTCGCTGCGCCCGATCAACGGGTCAACCCCGCCTTCGCGCGCTTTGGCGTTGAGATCGACGCAATATTTTTGCAGTGCAGATTCCTTGCCTTTATCTTTTGTATCCTCAGCGTCGGGAATATCGGCACCGGTCACCGGTTTGCTTTCGGCCATGCCGGGATCTTTGGCGACCCCATGCGAGATGAAATTGACCGCGTCATAACGGGTCATGTCCTGCTGCTGCAGGAAATAGGCGGCGTGGCTCTCGCGTTCAGCAAATATCGCAACCAGAACGTTGGCCCCGGTGACTTCGTTGCGGCCAGATGATTGCACGTGAATTGCGGCGCGCTGGATAACGCGCTGGAAACCGGTGGTTGGCGCGGCCTGTGAACCGTCGATGTCAGACACGAGGCTGTCGAGTTCCTCGTCTATGAACTGAATGAGCGATTTCCGCAGATCATGCAGATTGACGCCGCAAGCCGACATCACCCGGGCAGCATCAGGCTCATCGATCAATGCAAGCAGCAAGTGTTCCAGCGTGGCGAGTTCGTGTTTGCGCTCATTGGCGTATTGCAGGGCGGCGTGGATGGCGCCTTCAAGCGTGCTGGAAAAAGATGGCATAGTGCGCCTTTCGTCTAGTCTCGTTCCGAGGGATGCCGGGGCGAGCGGGCCATGAACAGAACCCTGTCACAAATTTCGGTTTTATTTGCGGCGGTTCAAGGGAAAAGTGGAGAAATAGTTGACGAATGTTCACGGATTGGATCACGATTTGTGAATTTGCCGCCGATGAGGCGTTTGAGTCACAAAATCATGTCGGCGAATTGGCGTTCAGAGCTCGGCGAGAGCCTCTACATCTTCTGGTTCAGTCCATTCGGGGAACAGCTGCTGGTCGGCAGTAGCGCGGGTGGAATCCTCGCTGTCGTCGCCGAAATCCAAGGGTTCTTCATCTTATCCGCTCGATTTTGCAAGGTCATTTTCCATGTTCGCGGGTTTAGAGATCTTTTGCTATTTCGTCAAAACTTGTCTTTCCGTTTCCTGATCTCGGCAAACGCCTCGGCATCTGTCGCCTTTGGCATGCCGATGTGCGCTTTCACTTCTGGCGCGACGGCCCGCAGGAACGGGTTGGTGTCCAGCTCGTCAGAAAGCAGGCTTGGAACCGTAGGCAGCCCGGCGGCGCGCATCGCTGTCACGGCTTCGGCGCGGGCCAGCAACGCGGCGTTGTCCGGGTCGATGGTCAAGGCAAAACGCGTGTTGGCTGCGGTATATTCGTGGCCGGTGTGGACGATCGTGTCGCCGGGAAGCACGGCAAGTTTGCACAGGGACTCCCACATTTGAGGGGCGGTGCCTTCGACGATGCGGCCGCAGCCCATGGTCATCAGACTGTCCGCGGAAAAAAGCGCTTTGGCCGTCGGGAAGTAAAAGGCGATGTGGCCAATGGTGTGGCCGTAAACTTCAAATACTCGTCCTTGGGTATTGCCGACTTTGACGGTGTCACCCTCGGCCAATTCCACATCCATTTTGGGCAGTCGATGCCGGTCGGCCTTGGCCCCGGAGACCAAGCATTTAAATGTTTCGCGAAGAGACTCCACTCCATCAATATGGTCAGAATGGTGATGGGTAATCAGGATTTGATCGAGGTTCCAGCCAAGGTCATCCAAAGCAGCGCGGATGGGGGCGTCGTCGGGGGCATCGACCAGAGCAACCTGGCCGGTTTCCACGTCGCGCAAAAGATAGGCGTAATTGTCGGTGAGGCAAGGAATGGTAGCGATTTCAAGCGGCATGGAAGCGGATCCCGATATGGCGTAATAGGGGTCAACTTTGACGCAAGCCGATGGGCGATGCAATGCATCTGGATGTGGTTGATCTGCGCAGTTTTTATTATCGCACCAAGCTTGGTCGTGCGGCTCAAAGGTCATTGCAGGTCAGTTTGCGCGCGCTTTGGCCGGATACGCGGGGCATGAATGTGGTGGGGTTTGGGTTTGCCGCGCCAATTCTGCGGCCGTTTCTGGAGGAATCGCGCCGCGTTATCAGCCTGATGCCCGCGCAGCAGGGGGTGGTGGCTTGGCCGCAAGGGCAGGGTAATGTCTCGGTTCTGGTTGAGGAAACCGCCTGGCC
>JANMOK010000322.1:0-7700 GCA_031369165.1 Paracoccaceae bacterium | reverse complement strand
TGCGCCGACCGACCCGCTGTTTGATAAGAGCGTGTCCAACATGCAAGAAGTGATGGCGCGGCGCGGCAAGGTTTTGCTGGTATCGGATGCAGCAGGCGTGGCTAAAGCGGGCGAAGGCGCGTGGAGAACATTAAGCATGCCAGCTGTCGACCCGTTCGTTGCACCGATATTGTATGCCATTCCGGCGCAACTGATCGCCTACCACACGGCGGTGGAAAAGGGCACGGATGTTGACCAGCCGCGCAATCTGGCGAAATCGGTTACGGTAGAGTAAATACGCGCCGAGAGGTGCGTGCATGCTGATTTCGACAAGTCATAAGTTCATTTTCGTGCATGTGCCAAAATCGGCAGGATCGTCGGTGACGGCTGTCTTGCAACCGTATTGCTTGCCGAAGAATCGAACACTTTGGCGGCGATTGTCGTCGTTTCTGCCGCTGCGCGAAAATGTTCGAAAAGTCTATTTTCGCCAACACGACACAGCGGCGAAAATTCGGGCAAAATTAGGGCCGGAGGTTTTTGATGAATTCACAAGTTTCGCCATAGTCCGCAACCCTTTTGATCATGCTGTCAGCCTGTTCGAGTTTTTGAAAATGCAGACCGCGCGAAATTCGGGCCGCGTTGCGGCCGGATTGAATTTTAAGGAATTCATGCAGCTGCGTTCAAAGCCGCAACGCTTTGCCCTGGAAGAATCGCCTTTGAAAATGGTCGATCAGGCATCGCGCTTGGTTGACAGACACGGCAAAATTATTGTCACGGATGTTCTGCATTTGGAAAAATTGGCGGACGAGTTCCCGGTGCTATGCGCCAAACTTGGCCTGCCGCCGATTGGAATGGCGGTCAAGAACGCGTCCAAGCGGCTTGCGATTGAGAAATATTACGATGCCGCTGCTGTCGCCTTGGTGCAGAGCCATTATGCCCGCGACTTTGCCTTGTTTGGCTATGACACCGCGCCCGGATTCGCCGTCGCCAATTGACGCGACCGCTGTTCCGAGTAGGTTGCAGGCAAAACCGAAACAACCAACGGGAAACGCGGCATGAAAGCGGAAATTGGCCTGATCGGCCTTGGCACCATGGGCTCTAATCTGGCGCTGAATATTGCCGAAAAGGGTTTTCCGATAGCGGTTTATAACCGAAGCCCGGGACGCACGGATGAATTCATGGCCAATGCCGGTGCTTTGGCTCCGCACCTGACGCGCTGCAATTCGCTGGAGGAATTGGCGGCGGCGATCAAGCCGCCCCGTCCGATCATTGTGATGGTGCAGGCTGGCGAGGCGGTGGACCAGCAAATCGCGGCGTTGCGCGGTTTGATGAGCGAGGGTGATATCATCATCGACGCGGGCAACGCCAATTTTCGCGACACGATGCGGCGGTTCGCGGAGATGTATGGCTCCGGCCTGACCTTCATCGGCATGGGGGTATCGGGCGGTGCTGAAGGGGCGCGGCACGGGCCATCGATCATGGTTGGCGGAACGCCGGAATCTTATGCGCGGGTCGCAAAAGTGCTGACGGCTATTTCGGCCAAGTTCAAGGGCGAGGCGTGCTGCGACTATCTTGGCAAGGGTGGTGCCGGGCATTTCGTCAAGACCATTCACAACGGCATCGAATATGGCGACATGCAGCTGATTGCTGAAATCTACGGCATCTTCCGCGACGGCTTGGGCATGACGGCGGCCGAGATTGCGCCGGTATTCGAAGGCTGGAACAAGGGGCGGCTTGAATCCTATCTGATTGAGATTACAGGGAAATGTCTGGCGGCAATTGACCCGGTTTCCGGGGCGGCGATGGTCGATGTGATCCTGGATCGGGCGGGGCAAAAGGGTACCGGCAAATGGTCGGTGATCGAGGCGCAGCAGATGGGGGTGCCGGCGACGGTGATTGAGGCGGCGGTTGCGGCGCGGTCGCTTTCGTCGTTCAAGGATCAGCGCGTGGCCGCTGAGCGGCTGTATGGCGCTTCGAAACCGGCGGTTTCCGGCGATAGAGCCGAACTGATTGTCGCCTTGGAACAGGCTTTGCTGGCCGGGAAAATTGCCGCCTATGCCCAGGGTTTTGCCGTGATGAAAGCGGCCAGCGCCGAGTTTGGCTGGGACCTGCCAATGCCGGTCATTGCCCGCATCTGGCGCGAAGGCTGTATCATCCGCTCGCAATTCCTTGATACCATCGCCGATGCTTTGACCAAGACGCCAGATACCGCTAACCTGTTGGTAGAACAGCATTTTGTGACGCTTGTGAAAGAATGCCTGCCCGGGTTGCGCCGCGTGGTCGCCCTTGCCGCGCAGCAGGGTTTTCCGGTCCCCGCCCTAGGGGCGGCCTTGGCCTATATCGAGTCCTACCGGCAGGCCAACGGCACGGCAAACCTAGTCCAGGCGCAACGGGATTTCTTTGGTGAACACGGCTTCGAGCGGGTGGATAAACCGGGCGCCCATCACGGCCCCTGGGTGGGCTGGAAAGCCTGACGCGGTTATTGTGCACCGCACAATGCCGGGGTCAATCCGCGTGAATTTGCTGTGCACCATGCGTGCACAACGCGTGCACCGGGCGTGCATACGATTTGGTGTGCTGCTCTGGGACAAAAAGGGCCGAATTGCATCGATTTATGCTGCAAGTGCGAAGAGCCGCACGAAAACCATACCGACCGGTCGGTTTCTTTTAGACAAGGATGTGTCCGTATTTTGCCCTGGTCGCGGTCGCGGTCGCGGCCGTGGTCGTCGTCGTCGTGGCGTGGCAGCGGCGGGAATGGCGGCGGGCGTTCGCACTGTCCAAGTTGAACCAGCTTCTTCGACCGTGACGCAGGTGGCAATTGAGTCACCGTTTTGGGCACAGCGCGCAATATTCGCAGTGCCAAATCACACTCAGCGCAACACCTGCGCGGCTGTCTTCCACCTCGCGTACCAAGGCAGTGCCAGCCCGACCACGACGATGACAGCCGTGAAGATCATCGCGCCGGTGCCGCTGATTTCGGCCATCGAGGTTTCGGCGACGCCGTACGTATAGACCGACGTTCCGATCATGCCGACAATGGAAACGACGAAGGCGGCGAAAGCGTGTCGGCTGCGCAGCAGAAGCAGGATCGAGCCGATGACCGAGAACCAGACGCCCAAGGCCCAGAACCCTACCGCCCAAGCCGGAAAGGAAGAGAAATAATCGAGCTGTTCGGGGGTAAAATTGGCCATATAGGATTCGTTCTTGGTCTCGGTCATCACATAATCAAAGGCCCCAGCGGCGTTCCAGAGCAGCGAAACCAGGCCAACAACCCAAAGATGCCAAGGCGTTTTCATTCAATCCTCCATTTTTTGTGGTGTGACGCAACGATCTGTATTCCTGCCTCAAAGCACGCCAAGTTCTGCCAACCCGGCCCGAAGTCGCGCAGGCAAATCTTCCTGCCCGGGAATGTAGGGGCCGATGTCTGGCGGGGCGTCTTTGGCTGCCAGATAGCGCCAGCCCTGGAAAGGGCGTTTTGGCACGATAGAGGTTTGGATCAACTCCGGGTCCATCACGATGGCGCAGCGGGTGATGCCGTCGCCGACGGTGACGGGTTCAAAACCGATGACGCGCTGGCGCACTTGGATGAGGCCCTTGATCACCCAATAAAGCGAGCCGCCCGCCAGAATTTCCGGCGCCCGTTTCGGCCCCCAGTGCGTGACGTGTATCGAGCGCCAAGGCTGGCCCTTGACCGCAGCTTCCATCCGGCGCCCGGATCGCCAGAGGTCAAGCTCGGCCACGGTATCGACACCGACGCAGAGCTTGATGAGATGCAGGGTGGCGGGCATTTTGGCGGTGAGCCTTTGACAAAAGCTTTGCGATTGACGTCAGTAGACCCCGATCATCTTAGCTCCTGCGATGACCAGAACAAGCCCCAGCGCCTTGAGCAGTTTGTCAGTGGACAGCACCCGGATGCCCAACGTCGTGCCGATCACCGCGCCAAGCATGACCGCGGCGGCATACTGCGGCAACTGGGGGGCTATGCTGCCGAGGGATGCCCAGTTCCCCAACAATCCCGACACCGAATTGCAAAGGATGAAAACCGCCACAACCCCGGATGCGGTGCGCACTTCGGACCAACGCAAGAACATCAGCAGGGGCGACAGAAAGATGCCGCCGCCAGTGCCGCTCAACCCGGACAATAGCCCAATCGCTGCACCACACATCAGCCCGGCCCATACCGGTGGATCATGCCAATCGGCGGATTGCTTAATGTTTGTTGGCAACAAGAACCGCAGTGCTGCCAAAAACAAGATGATCCCGACAAACGGCCGGTAGTATTGTCCGGGCAGTTGAATATAGCCGCCGATTGCCGCCATTGGAATTGCGGTAAGAACAAAGGGCCACAAAGTTCGCCAGCGAAACAGCCCGGCGCGCAGGAATCTGAACGATGTGAAACTGGAGACCAGAACGTTAAGCGCCAGCGCCGTTGGTCGCATGGTAACGACGGGAACGTCGAACAACGCCATGATGGCGATATAAGCGGAAGCACCGGCGTGGCCGATGGATGTGTATAAAACCGCACCAAAAAACAGACAAGCTGTCAGGGCAAGATCGGCGGTCACGTTCAGGTTCGCCGCAACATCATGGCACCAAACAACAGCACGCCGATGACGGTAACCACGGCACCGATGGCAACGAGGGTGACGTTGGCTGGGTCGCTGTCGACGGCGATTTTGCCGGTCACCAACAAAATCGCGCCAAGTTGGTAGACCAGAAACTGCACATTCGCCAACGCCCGTTCCTTCATGCCCGGCCAGGCGTGCAGGATCAGCCCGAAAATCGCCGATGTGACAAAGCCGACCAAGTTCATATGGGCGTGCGAGTTGGCGAATTGGAAGTTTTCCGTTGCGCCCAGCCAAGCGCCGAAAAACACCCCGGCGATCAGCCAGAGGACTGCTACCAACGTGTAGCTTTTGTCCAGGTTTGTCCCCATTTTTTGCTCCATCAACTTTGGTTGGTTGGCGCATTTTGTGGGTAAACGCGCATCGACGCAACAGATTTAGTGGTAAGTTGGATTTTGAGGGCGTATGTTTGGAACCCTTCCCTGCCGTCAATGAGGCCTGCCATGACCCGTTTTTCCGCCCCGATTTCCGCATCCATCTGGGATATGAAATACCGGTTCAAGGCGGCGGACGGCACCGCGATTGACGCGGAAGTGGAAGATTCGTGGCGGCGGGTGGCCAAGGCTCTGGCAGCGGTGGAGAAGGATCCGGCGGCTTGGGAAGACAAGTTTTACGCGGCCTTGGAGGATTTCAAATTCCTGCCCGCCGGGCGGATATTGGCCGGTGCGGGCACCGAGCGTTCGGTAACGATGTTCAATTGCTTCGTCATGGGCACGATCGCGGATTCGCTGCCCTCGATCTTCCAGAACCTGAAAGAAGCGGCGCTGACCATGCAGCAGGGCGGCGGCATCGGCTATGATTTCTCGACCATCCGTCCCAAGGGTGCGCCGGTGCATGGGGTGGCAGCGGATGCCAGCGGTCCCTTGAGCTTCATGGATGTGTGGGATGCGATGTGCCGCACCATCATGTCGGCCGGGTCGCGCCGGGGCGCGATGATGGCGGTTTTGCGCTGTGATCATCCGGATATCGAGGACTTCATCATCGCCAAGCAAGACCCGGCGCGGCTGCGGATGTTCAATCTTTCGGTGTTGATCACTGATGCGTTCATGGCGGCGGTCAAAGGCGGGCTGAAATGGGACCTGGTGTTTGACGGTGTGGTGTTTCGCACGGTGGATGCGCGGCAATTGTGGGACCGGATCATGCGCTGTACCTATGATTTTGCCGAGCCGGGGGTGATATTCATTGATCGGATCAATGCGCGCAACAATTTGAATTACATAGAAAAAATAGCGGCCACAAATCCCTGCGGCGAACAGCCCTTGCCGCCTTATGGGGCCTGCCTGTTGGGGTCGGTCAACCTGGCGCGACTGGTGTCGGACCCTTTTGGCAAGAAGGCGCGGCTGGATGAGGGGGCGTTGGCGGGGTTGGTGACGACGGCGGTGCGGATGATGGACAATGTGGTTGATGCCTCGCGCTTTCCGTTGCCCGAGCAGCGGGCCGAGGCCTTGGCCAAGCGGCGGATCGGGCTTGGGGTGACCGGGCTGGCGGACGCTTTGCTGATGCTGGGGTTGCGCTATGGATCGGAAAAGGCGGCTTTGCAGACCGAGGCCTGGCTGAAGGCGATTGCCGAGGCGGCCTATCTGGCTTCGGCGCAACTGGCGCAGGAGAAAGGGGCGTTTCCGCTGTTTGATCGCGACAAGTTCCTGGCGGGCGAAACGATGCAGGCGATGAAGGCGGAGGTGCGGGCGGCGGTGAAGAAACACGGCATTCGCAATGCGCTGTTGACCTCGATCGCGCCTACGGGGACGATTTCCTTGTATGCGGGTAATGTGTCGTCGGGCATCGAACCGGTGTTTGCCTATGCCTATTCGCGCAAGGTCTTGCAGAAAGACGGCTCGCGCACCGAGGAGGAAGTCGAGGATTACGCGGTGCAGATGTGGCACTCGATGTTTGGCGATAAGGCGCTGCCCGACTATTTCGTCAACGCCCAGACTTTGGCACCGCTCGACCATGTGCGCATGCAGGCGGCGGCGCAGAAATGGGTGGATTCGTCAATCTCCAAGACAATCAACTGCCCGGAGGACATTTCGTTTCAGGATTTCAAGCAGGTCTATATGGCCGCATGGGATCAGGGCTGCAAAGGTTGCACCACCTATCGGCCCAACAAGGTGACGGGTTCGGTGTTGAGTGTGAGCGAGAAATCCGAGGCGATGCCGGAGAGCGAGAAAGGCGCCGACGTGGTCTATATCGCCCAGCCGCTGGACCGGCCGGAAACTTTGGAGGGCAATACCTACAAGATCAAATGGCCGGAAAGCGAGCACGCCATTTACATCACCATCAACGACGTCATCCACGCCGGGCACCGACGGCCGTTCGAGGTGTTCATCAACTCGAAAAACATGGAGCATTTCGCCTGGACAGTGGCGTTGACCCGGATGATTTCGGCGGTGTTCCGGCGCGGTGGTGATGTCTCGTTCGTGGTGGAAGAGCTGAAAGCGGTGTTCGACCCGCGCGGCGGCGCTTGGGTGCAGGGCAAATACATCCCCTCGATCCTGGCGGCGATTGGCGGGGTGATCGAACGGCATCTGATCGAGATTGGGTTTATGGTTGAGGGGTCGGCGTTGAAGTCGGACCCCCGCGCCGTGGCGATGGTGGTGGGTGAGCGGCCCCGCGGCGCGGCCTGCCCGAATTGCGGGCAGTTTTCGATGCTGATGGTGGAAGGCTGCATAACGTGTGTGGAGTGCGGGTTTAGCAAGTGCGGGTGAGGGGGTGAAGGGCCGACTCATGGGCATTTGGTCGGGCAACACGAATGTCGAATTTCGTCTTACTCTAGCAATTGCAAGGCAATATAGTGATGGAACTGTCGAAATGAGGGTTTTTACCGAATGAGGATGCTCGAAAGTATAGAAGGCCTACAACAGTGTCCGTATTGTGGGGTAAACAAGCCGGGAACAGTCCTTGTTGCAAAAAATTTCTTCGTTACTTTTCCCGGAGAAGACCACATCGGTTGCGCATGGGCTAATTATAGGTGCACGTCATGTTCAAATGTTTTGCTAGTTAGGGGGCACCGCTCCGCATTTCTTAGTCAAAGTGCGGAGGTTGATTTAGTCGTCCCTGTCATTGAAGAAGTTAACAAGAACGTTCCACTTCGCGCCA
>JANMOK010000288.1:0-2486 GCA_031369165.1 Paracoccaceae bacterium | reverse complement strand
CCGTTGATGCGGCGGCAGTTGAGGCGGCGGGTTATGCAGACGTGTCGGCATTCGTGGACAAGACTTTGTTCCAGTCACCGCTACCCGCCGAATTGAAACAGCGCATGATTGCCGAGTTTGAAAAGATCAAAGCGGGGTATTAGTCGCTTAGGGCCACCAAAGCATCGGGGTCAAATGCTACTCGGATCCGGGAGCCGACGGGAATATCGTCGGCACCAAAGTTGTTGGTTTCGGCGACTTCTAAAGTCAAATCTGATCCATCCGGCCGTACAGTCAAATGGGTGATTTCGCCAAAATATTGCCGGTCGCTGACGGTGCATTCGATCTTGTAAGCACTGTCATCGCCCTCCCACAATACCCGCAGCCGCTCCGGCCTGATCCCGGTCAAAACTTTGGTTCCCCGCGCAACAAACCCATCGGGCTTTGCCGTCTGTACCGTGCCAAAAACCGGTGTTTCCAGAGTCAGCTTCGCATCGCTTTGCGACACCAGTTTCGCTTCGACAAAATTCATCCCGCCCAGAAAATCCGCGACTTTCCGGCTGCGTGGCCGCTGGTAAATCTCCTGCGGTGCCGCCACCTGTTCAATCCGGCCCTTGAACATCACCGCAATGCGATCCGACATCGCCAAGGCCTCGTATTGGTCGTGCGTTACCAGCACGAAGGTGATCCCCAGCGATTGCTGCAGATGCCGCAATTCCACCTGCATCTGCTCACGAAGTTTCTTGTCCAAAGCCGACAAAGGCTCATCCAGCAACAGCACTTTCGGTTTCATCACCAAGGCCCGTGCCAGTGCGACCCGCTGCCGCTGTCCGCCTGACAAGGCATCGGCCTTGCGTTCGCCCAATCCGTTCAATTCCACGCCTGCCAAAGCCTCGTCCACGCGCCGCTGTTTTTCGCTGGCCTCCAGCCGCAGTTTCTTCAGCCCGTAGCCGACGTTTTCTGCCACATTCAGATGCGGAAAGATTGCATAAGACTGGAACACCATGTTCGTCGGCCGCCGATTGGCCGGGATGCCGGCCATATCCGCCCCATCAATGCGGATCACCCCGCTGGTCGGGTCACCAAAGCCTGCTATCAGGCGCAAAAGCGTGGTTTTTCCGCAGCCCGAAGGCCCTAATAGCGAGAAAAACTCGCCCTCGCGGATTTCCAGATTGATGTCGTTCAGCGCGACAAAACTGCCGAAAGCCCGCGTGACGCCTGAAATTTCAATCATGTTCTTGTCAGACAATTCCGGCCCCCATCGAACTGATCCGCCGCGCTGCCCGACGCCGAAAAACTTCGGCGGTTCCCAGCAAAATCACCGACGCCGCCAGCATGATTGTGCCCAAAGCCAATACGTTTGGCAGCTTGCCGGCAAAGCGCAACTGGCCCCAGATATAGACCGGCAGAGTCGATTCGGTGCCGCTGAGGAAAAATGCCAGAATGAATTCGTCCAGCGAAATGGTGAAGGAAACCAGCAGGCTCGATAATATCGCCGGAGCCATCATCGGCAGGGTGATGCGCGAAAACGTGCCCCAGGGCGTTTCGCCCAGATCGTCGGACGCCTCTTCCAGCGACACGTCAAACCCGTCGAGACCCGAAATCAACACCGACATCGAATAGGGCAGGCAAAACAGCACGTGCCCCAGAATAACTGTGATCAGCGACAGTTTCATCCCAACGCCCAACAGCACGATCAACAGCGCAATCGCCACGATGATTTCGGGCAGAACCAGCGGCGCCATGATCAGCCCCCGCGCCGACGTCGCACCGGCAAACCGATAGCGCGTGAAGGCACGCGCCCCGAAAATGCCCAAGATCGTCGCCAGAACCGATGTGGTCAGACCCACCAACAGCGAATTCCACGCTGCGTTTTGCAATGCCGAATTCGCCGCCATGGCGCGATACCAATCCCAGGTAAAACCCTTGAGCGGGAAAGACGGCGTTGCGCTGGTATTGACCGAAAACAGCGGAATCATCAGGACCGGCAGATACAGGAAAACCACAAACGCCAAGGCGTAATAACGCAGCCAAGGCGACGCGCCCTCTCTCATCGCAAACTCCTCGTCAGCAGCTTGACGCCCAAAACAACCAACCCGGCGGTCGCGGTGACAATCGCCATCGTTGACACCGCCAGCGCGGCGCCAAGCGGCCAATTCGACGCGCGGCCAAACTGCGCCTGGATCGTGTCGGCAATCATCACCCCACCCTTGCCGCCCACCAGCTTTGGCGTCACATAGTCGCCCACCGTCGGGATCATCACGATGATCAGCGCCGACACCACCCCGGGCAATGTCAGGGGCAATGTCACCCGCAAAAACCGCCTGATCGGCCCGTCACCCAGATCGGCAGCGGCTTCCAGCAGGGTTCGATCCACCTTTTCCAGCGACACAAAAATCGGCAAAATCGCAAATGCCGCCCAGGAATGTACCAGCGTCAGGATCACCGCGTTGACGTTATACAAGAGCGAGGTCAGCGGTTCGGTGATAAGTCCGAGCCATTGCAAC
>JANMOK010000247.1:0-3263 GCA_031369165.1 Paracoccaceae bacterium | reverse complement strand
GCCGTCGGGGTGCCAGAACACCATGCCGGGCGCTTCTTCCTGCAGGTGAAACAGGTCCATCTCGCGGCCAAGCTTGCGGTGGTCACGCTTTTGCGCCTCTTCGACCATGTGCAAATAGGCCTTTAGGTCGTCGCGGTTGCGGAAGGCGACGCCGTAGATGCGCTGCAGCATCTTGTTGCGGCTGTCACCGCGCCAATAGGCACCGGCGACGCTGGTCAGCTTGAAGCAATCACCGGGGACTTGGCCGGTATGGACCAGATGCGGGCCACGGCAGAGGTCTTGCCAGGGGCCGTGCCAGTACATGCGGATGGCTTGATCGGCGGGAATGGCGTCGATGAGTTCGATTTTGTAGGGTTCGTTTTGCTGTTGGTAAAAGGCGATGGCCTTGTCGCGGGGCCAGATTTCGGTGCGAACTTCGTCGCGCAAGGTGATGATCTCGCGCATCTTTTTCTCGATACGATCCAGATCGTCGCTGCTGAATGGCTCGGTGCGGTCGAAATCGTAATACCAGCCGTTCTCGATCACCGGGCCGATAGTGACTTTCACTTCCGGCCAGATTTCCTGCACCGCACGCGCCATGATATGGGCGCAGTCGTGGCGGATCAGTTCCAGCGCCTGCTTTTCATCCTTGATGGTGTGGATGGCGAAAGAGGCATCGCTTTCAATGGCTTGCGAAAGGTCGCTCAGCTTGCCGTCAATCGAGCAGGCGAGAGAGGCTTTCGCCAGAGAGGGCGAAATCGACTGCGCAACTTGCATGCCGGTAGTGCCGCGCTTGTATTCGCGTTTCGCGCCGTCGGGAAGGGTCAGGGAAATGGTGCCAAATGACAGGGAATTCATGGCAATCACCTCGTGGTTTGGCGCCTACGAAACGCCCGGTTACGGATAGCGGGATTTGTGGCAAAGCCAGGGGCGTTGTCAAGGGGGCGGGGAATGGGCAAAGTGGGCGCATGAATTCATTCCTTGAAACGGATTATGGGGCGAGATTGGCCTATGCGCAGGTTGCGGGGTGCGGGCCGGGCGTGGTGTTTTTGCACGGTCTGCAATCGGATATGAATGGAACCAAGGCCTTGCATTTGCAGGCTTGGGCACGGGCCAAAGGACGGGCTCTTTTGCGCTTCGATTGTCGTGGGCACGGTGCTTCGTCAAGCAGTTTTCGTGCCGGATGTATTGGCGATTGGTTGCGCGATGCGACGGCAATTCTCAATGCTCTGACAGTTGGCCCGCAAATTCTGGTCGGCTCCAGCATGGGCGGGTGGCTGATGCTGCTGTTGGCGCGGGCAATGCCGGAACGGGTGGCCGGGCTGGTGGGCATCGCGGCGGCACCTGATTTTACCGAGGACATGTGGGCGGCGATGTCGGTGTTCGAGCGCGGACGGTTGCGGCGCGAGGGGATTGGATTGGTGCCCGACAGCGACCCAAGCGGTTATTTTGAGGTCTGGAAACGGTTCATCGAAGATGGGCACGAGCAATGCGTGCTGGACCGCCCATTGCACCTGCCGTTTCCGGTGCGGCTGTTGCATGGGTTGCATGATGCAGAGGTGCCGGTGGCGACGGCTTTGCGATTGGTGCAGCATGCGGATTGTGCGGATATGCGGCTGACCTTGGTCAAAGGGGCGGGGCATCGGTTTTCGGAACCGGCGCAATTGGCGATGATGGTGCAGGCGGTGGAGGACGTGTCGTGAAACGTATTCTGGCGCTTGTAGCGGTAGTGGCCAGTATAGGCGCTGTTGTTTGGGCTGAGGGGCCGCGCGAGGAGGTGGATTTGACGGTGGCCTTTGAGGAATCGGCGATTGGGCCGGATTTGGACGCGTGGCTGGCCGAACGCGAGGCGGTGTTTGGCGACATCACGCCGGGGACTGAGAAGGTGATTGTCTGGGCTGATCCAGTTGGCAAAGGCCGTACCAATCTGGCGCTGATTTACGTGCATGGGTTCTCGGCGACGCGGCAGGAGATTGCGCCGGTTCCTCAACGTGTCGCCAAGGCATTGGGCGCGAACTTGTTTCTAACGCGGTTGGCGGGGCATGGGCGCGGGTCGGCGGCGATGGGCGAGCCTGTGGTCAACGACTGGATGATCGACATGGCCGAGGCGATGGCGATAGGGCGCTTGTTGGGCGATAAAGTGGTGGTTCTTGGCACTTCAACCGGCGGGACATTGGCGGTTTTGGCGGCGTTTGATGCAGGGATGCAGCGGGATTTGGCGGGGTTGGTTTTGGTTTCGCCGAATTTCGGGGTCAATTCGGTGTTGGCGCCGATGCTGACCATGCCGTTTGCCCGGCAGATATTGCCGATTTTGGCAGGAAAAGAACGCGGGTTTGAGCCTGTAAATGCGGCAAACGAAACGTTTTGGACGACCAAATACCCCACCATTTCTGTGCTGCCGATGGGGGCTTTGGTGAAGGCCGCGGTGGGATTGCCGTTTGAAAATGCTGGGGTGCCAGCGTTAGTTTTCATCAGTCCGACCGACCAAGTTGTTGACCCGGCGAAAACGCGGGCGATTGTCGCTAGATGGGCGGCGGCGCATGAATTGGTTGAAGTGACGATGGCTCCGCGGGATGATGCTTATGGCCATGTTCTGGCGGGTGATATTTTGAGTCCGGGTGGGACGGAAATGGCCGTAGAGAAAATGACGAAATGGATACAGGCAACAGTTCGAGGTTGATATGGTCGTGAGAGTTGAAACCAATTGGCCGGTCAAGCGGGGTGAATTTCAAAATGCAATGATGGACTCGACGGTCTGGAATGATTTCAAGTTTCGCAATGATGACGTCATCATTGCCACCTGGGCCAAGGCCGGCACCACCTGGATGCAACAGATCGTCGGCCAGCTGGTGTTTGATGGTGCGGCCAAGGTCAACGCGCAAAAGCTGTCGCCATGGGTCGATTTCCGGCTGAACAGCGACCAGGCATTCGTCGATCTCGAGGCGCAGCAGAACCGGCGGTATATGAAAACCCATCTGCCGGCCGACGCGCTGGTGATTTCGCCATTGGCGAAATACATCTATATCGCCCGCGACGGTCGCGATGCGGTCTGGAGTTTTTTCAACCATCAGGCCAATTTCTCCGAGGACCGTTTCAAGGCGATCAATGACGCCTGGGGCGACGCCGGACCGAAATTCGAGCGTGGCGCGGGGGACATCCGCCGCTTCTACCGCGACTGGCTGGACCGCGATGGCTATCCGGCCTGGCCGTTCTGGCACCATGTGCGAAGCTGGTGGGAAATCCGGCAGGCGCCAAACGTAAAACTGATTCATTTCAATGAATTG
>JANMOK010000231.1:0-1729 GCA_031369165.1 Paracoccaceae bacterium | reverse complement strand
TAAACATCGCGGTGCGCCTCGACCGTCACATCGCGCCCCGTCAATCCGGTGCCGCCGGTGGAGATGATGGCGTCGATTTCCGGGTCCAGCGACCATTGCCGCAACTTGGCGGAAATCTGGCTGCGTTCATCGGGCAGGATGGTGCGGGCTGCGAGAATGTGCCCTGCCCCGGACAGGCGTTCGGCCAGCGTGTCACCGGATTTGTCGTCGGCTAGGGTGCGAGTGTCAGAGACGGTCAGCACCGCGATACGGATTGGGATGAAGGCGCGTTCAACCATCGAGTTTGACCCGCAAGGCCAACAAATCCGCCCAAGCCGCTTTCTTTTGCGCCGGATTGCGCAGCAAGGCGGCGGGATGGAAACTTGGCAGGACTGGAATGCCCAAAACCTGATGCCATTCGCCGCGCAGCCGGGTGATGCCGGTTTCGGTTTCAAGCAGGGTCTTTGCCGCCGTATTGCCCAAGACCAGCAGAAAATCCGGTGCGATCAATGCGATGTGCCGCAGCAGGAATGGCCTCATCAAGGCAATTTCGTCGCTGGTTGGGTCGCGGTTCTGCGGTGGCCGCCACGGCAGGACATTGGTAATATAAACCGCATCGGCACGCAGATTGGCATGGCGCGACAGGCCGATGGCGGCGAGCATTCGATCAAGCAACTGGCCGGAGCGGCCAACGAAGGGCTTGCCCTCGATATCTTCCTCGCGCCCAGGGGCCTCGCCGATCACCATGACGCGGGTCTGGCGATTGCCGTCGGCAAATACGGTGGTCTTGGCCCCCAGTTTCAGGGCGCAACCGTCAAACGCGGCCATGGTGGCGTTGAGTTGGTCCAGCGTGGTGCAGGCAGCGGCAAGGGTGGCGGTGTCGTCAAAACCAATTTCGGCTTTGATTTCGGCGATTATGGCGGGGGCAGCAAGTTTGGCCGTTTCGTAGCGGTTGATCGGCACATCGCCAATCGCCTCATCCGCGCCAAGGTCTATTTGCCAGCTTAAGGCCGCAAGGGCATAGGTAGAGTCGAGGGATTCAATCATGGCGGTAGCGTAGAGAGACGTTCGATGAGTCGCCAGCGGTAGGGTGCGCATTTTGCGCACCATTGCGACGTTGCCCCAAAGTTGGTGCGCAGAATGCGCACCCTACCGGAAACCGCCCTTGCCCCATCCCCTTTCCCTGCTATAAGCGCGACGCAATTGCATGAGGTCGCTGGTGTTCCAACAACGCCACCTGCTGGGGATCGAGCCGCTGGAAAAGGCGGAAATCGACACCATTCTGGACCTGTCCGAGCGTTATGCGATTTCCAACGCGCAGGACCACAAACATTTCGACGTGCTGACCGGCAAGACGCTGGTTAACATGTTCTTTGAAACCTCGACCCGCACCCAGTCCAGTTTCGAGATTGCCGGCAAGCGGCTGGGTGCCGATGTGATGATCATGTCGATGGCGACTTCCTCGATCAAAAAGGGCGAGACCCTGATCGACACCGCCCTGACCATCAACGCCATGCGGCCCGATCTGCTGGTGGTGCGGCACCCCAATGCCGGGGCGGTGAACCTGCTGGCGTCAAAAGTGCATTGCGCGGTGATGAATGCCGGTGATGGACGGCACGAGCACCCGACGCAGGCGTTGCTGGACGCCCTGACCATTCGGCGGCGCAAGGGGCGAATTTCGGGGCTGACGGTGGCGATTTGCGGGGATATTGCGCATAGCCGGGTGGCGCGGTCGAACATCTTCCTGTTG
>JANMOK010000230.1:0-10536 GCA_031369165.1 Paracoccaceae bacterium | reverse complement strand
AGTGCTATCACCCGGCGACTGTCCTCGCCTGTCAAAGTCTGGCGGTCGGGGTCGAAGCGGGAATATTCGCGTCCAAGCATGGAAATCGGAATTAACCCATCCGCCCCGGTTTCATCCAACTTCACAAACAGTCCAAACCGGGCGATGCCGGAAACGCGCCCGGCAAATTCGTTGCCCGCGTGTTCGGCAAGATAGGCCGCCAAATACCGATCCGTCGTGTCGCGTTCGGCCAGCATCGAGCGGCGCTCGGTCTGGCTGATGTGTTCGGCGGTTTGTTCCAAGGATTCTGCCTCGGCGGGCGTCATGCCATCGTCACCCCAGCCATGCGCCGCGATCAACGCGCGGTGAACCATCAAATCGGAATAGCGGCGGATCGGCGAGGTGAAATGCGCGTAGCGTTTGAGATTGAGGCCGAAATGGCCGAAATTCTGCGGAAAATAATAAGCTTGCGTCATGGTGCGCAGCACGCTCATGTTGACCAGTTCGGCGTTCTCGGTGCCCGCCGAGGCATCAAGCAGGCGGTTGAACTGCGACGTTTGCAAGACCTGGCCTTTGGGCAGGCTCATCCCCATCGATTCAACGGTTTCGCGCAGGGCCTCGACTTTCAGCGGACTGGGTTCTTCGTGCACGCGGTAGACCAAGGGCTGGCGTTTCTGTTCCAAAGTTTCCGCCGCGCAGACATTGGCGAGGATCATGAATTCCTCGATCAGCTTATGGGCATCAAGCCGGTCGCGCAAAGCAACGGACTGTACTTTACCATCGTCGGCCAGCACTACTTTGCGTTCGGGCAGGTCGAGATGCAGCGGCTGGCGTCGCTCGCGCTCGAGCGTTGCGGCCTGGTAAGCTGCCCAAAGTGGTTTGATGCCAGTTTCCAGTAGCGGCGACGTGTTTGTGTCGGGACTGCCGTCCGAGGCGGCTTGCGCCTGCTCATAACTCAACGTCGCGGGCGAGCGCATCAGGCCACGGGTGAAGCGGTGGCTTTTCTTGCGCCCCTCCGCCGACAGGTGGATTTCGACTGCGAGGCAGGGCCGGTCGACATCGTGGTGCAGCGAGCAAAGGTCGCCCGACAGCTCGTGCGGCAGCATCGGCACCACGCGGTCGGGGAAATAGGTCGAATTGCCACGACTGCGGGCCTCGCGGTCGAGTTCCGATCCGGGGCGGACGTAATGGGCGACATCGGCGATGGCGACCCAGACGCGCCAGCCGTCGCCGTTGGGCACGGCGCAGACGGCGTCGTCGTGGTCGCGTGTGTCGGACGGGTCGATGGTGAACAAGGGCAGGTGGCGCAGGTCTTCACGTTTGCCGAGGGAGACGGGTTTGGCTTTGGCGGCTTCGGCAAGGACGTCTTCGGGAAAGGCGTCGGGAATGCCGTGTTCGTGGATGGCAATGAGCGAAACGGATTTGGGCGCGGAAGGATCGCCGAGCCGGGCAATGATGCGGGCCTTGGGGGTGAGTGAGCGGCCTCTGCCGCCGATCAGTTCGGCTTCCACCAGTTCGCCGTCACGGGCGTTGAATCGATCCCCCGCGGCAACAATCCAGTCGTTTGCGGCCTTCTTGTCAACCGGCACGATACGCCCGCCAGTGTCGTGCTGGCGGAAGATGCCAACAATCTTGGCCGGGGCCGCGCCGATCTTGCGGATCAGGCGGCCCTCATATGGCACGTGTTCGTCTTGGGTTGCGCGGATCTTGCACAGGATGCGGTCGCCGACACCGGCGCTTTCGCCGCGTTTAACAAGCACAAGGATTGCCGGCGCAATGCCTTCGCCTTTCCACGATTCCGGGCTGGCGAAAATGTCGCCATCCCGATCAATCGTGGTGACTTGCAGCAATTCGACGGGTGCCAGGGCAGACGGATCGCGGTAGGAATGCCGTTCCTTGGCCAACAGGCCCTCGCCCTCCAGCAACTTGAGGATGCGTTTGAGGTCGATCCGCGCCGCGCCTTTGATGCCGAAGGCCTTGGCGATCAAGCGCTTGTCGGCTTGGCCGGGGTTGGCGGTGATCCAGTCGCGGATTTCGTCTTTGCTGGGAAATGCTTTCATCCGCGGGCCTGTAGCACGGCCCACGGCTGGCGTCACGGCCCGGTTATTGAAACTGGATCACCGCTGAAATCAACGCCAATGCCAGTCCGCCGCGCGAAACAATGGAAATCATGTGCATAAGCTTCAGGTCAGGCGGTACCCCGGCTTTCTCAGCACGGAAAGCGATCACGCTCATCACTACGACACAAAGCAGCACGACAGTCGCGCCAACCAGTTTGGCATAGAACCAAGGACCAATCGCCAGCCCACCATATTTGTTGTAGGCCATGCCCAATCCCGACAGCCACAACAGGATGACAGCGGCAAGCCCCAGCGGGCCTAGCACCTTCATCACGCTGCGCACCATCGGCGGTGGCGGTCCAGGATTGGCAACCATTTGACGCATCAACAGCACGCTGCCAACCATCGCACCTCCGGCCATCACCAGCGCCGCCATATGGATCAATTTGAGAATTGTGAATGTCAATTTTGCCCCCTCGTCTTTGGGCAATACATAACACATTGATTGCCTACCGAAATTGTTTTCTGACGCGGTTGCGAATCTGCTGACAAATAGGAACTTTTATGGGCAATACACCGAACGGACTTCGCCGAACTGTGGCAGTCGTTGGATTGCTGAACCTGTCCTATTTCGGGGTGGAATTTGCCGTAGCCTTGGCCATCGGGTCGGTGTCGCTATTCGCCGACAGTATCGACTTTCTGGAAGACGCCGCGATCAATTTCCTGATCTTTGCTGCCCTAGGTTGGTCCATGGCCAAACGGGCGAAAGTTGGTATGGCTTTGGCCGGTATATTGCTGGTACCCGGTCTGGCAACTCTGTGGGCCGCTTGGGAAAAGTTTAATATACCCGTTGCCCCCGACGCTTTGCCTTTGACTCTGGCGGGTTCGGGCGCTTTGGCCGTCAACCTGACCTGCGCCTTTTTGCTGGTTCGATTCCGTTCGACCGCTGGGTCGTTGACACGAGCGGCGTTTTTATCGGCCCGCAATGACGCACTGGCCAATGTGGCAATTATAGCGGCGGGATTGGCTACCGCGTTTGTTTGGCATTCTGCTTGGCCCGATCTGATTGTCGGTTTGGCCATTGCTGCTTTGAACGCTGATGCAGCGCACGACGTGTGGACAGCAGCCCGAGAAGAGCGGGCTGAAGCAAAGCCCTAAGTTACGATTTGGCTTTCTTTTTCGCCGCAGGTTTTTTCGGTGCGGCCTTCTTCACTGCCGATTTGCGGATTGGCGCTTTCTTTTTTCCCTTACCGCCGCCCTTGGCTGCAATAAGTTCCAACGCTGTTTGTAGCGTAACCTCGTCGGGCCCCACACCTTTGGGCAAGGTCGCATTGACCTTGTCCCATTTCACATACGGCCCGTAGCGGCCTTCCATAACATGGACCGCACCACCGCCTGGGTGCAAGCCTAGATCGCGCAAAGGGGCAACCGTTGCACGGGCCCCTTTGAACGATTTCTGCGCAATCAGTTCCACCGCCCGGTTCATGCCGACTGACAGAACGTCGTCGCCGTCCCTCAGATTGGCATAGGTTTTGCCATGCCGCACATAGGGGCCGAAACGGCCAATCGATGCCTCAATCGGCTCGCCGTCATCGGGGTGTTTGCCGACCAAGCGCGGCAACGACAGCAGGTCAAGGGCGCGCTGCAGGTCGATGGAATCGGCGGCCATGCCTTTGGGAATAGACGAACGCTTTGGTTTCGGCTGTTCTTCGGTCGCATTGCCAAGCTGGACAAACACCCCAAACCGCCCGCTGCGCAGGGTAACCGGCAGACCGTCGGGGGATTGGCCCAGCAGCTTGCCGTCCAATCCATTCAGATCACCGGCCTCTGCCTCGCCCGCCAGCGGGCGGGTATAGCGGCATTCGGGGTAGTTCGAACAACCGATGAAGGCACTGCCGGTCCGCGAGGTTCGCATTGACAGGCGACCCTTGCCGCAGGTCTTGCACCGGCGTGGATCGCTGCCGTCTTCGGTGGCGGGGAACAGATGCGGCTCCAGCACCTCGTTGATCTTGTCCAGCACATCAGTGATCCGCAATTCTGCGGTGTCGTCCAAGGCAGCGGAAAAATCTTTCCAGAAATGTGCCAGAAGTTTTTTCCAGTCACCTTCACCTGCGGAAACCTTGTCGAGATCATCTTCAAGCTCGGCAGTGAAATCATAGCCGACATAGCGGCGAAAATAGCTTTCGAGGAATGCCGTCACCAGCCGTCCCTTGTCCTCGGGGATCAGGCGGTTGGATTCCTTGCGAACGTACTCTCGTTCCTGAATGACCGACACGATAGAGGCATAGGTTGACGGGCGCCCGATGCCGAGTTCTTCCATCCGTTTTACCAGCGTGGCTTCGGAATAGCGCGGTAAGGGTTGGGTGAAATGCTGTTCAGGGTTAACGGATTTCTTGGCCGCGGGTTCGCCTTGCTGAATTGATGGCAGACGCGCGTCATCTTCCTCGTCGCTATCGTCGCGGCCCTCGGAATAGACTTTGAGAAACCCGTCAAAAAGCACGACTTGCCCGCTAGCCCGCAGGCCGACCTGGCGGTCATGTGACATCACATCAATCGAGGTGCGTTCCATCCGCGCCGCTTCCATTTGGCTGGCAATGGTGCGTTTCCAGATCAGGTCATACAGCTTGCGTTGATCGTCCTCGACTTTCAGCGTCTGCGGCTCGCGGCTCATTTCCGTCGGCCGGATGCACTCGTGGGCTTCCTGGGCGTTCTTGGCCTTGTTTTTGTACATGCGGGGCGATTTTGGCACGTAGGCGTCGCCGAATTTCGCCTTAATCACGTCGCGCGCCGCCATCACCGCCTCCGGGGCCATGTCGATGCCATCGGTGCGCATATAGGTGATATGACCGGCCTCATAGAGGCGCTGGGCGGTGCTCATGGTCTGGCGGGCGCCCATGCCGAACTTGCGGCTGGCCTCTTGTTGCAGGGTCGAGGTCATGAACGGCGCGTAGGGGTTGCGGCTGGCGGGTTTGCTTTCAACGGCTTCGATGTGCAGGTCGCGAGCGTTGACGGCGTGAACCGCTAGTTCTGCGCCAGCTGCATTCGCGATGTCAAATTTGTCGAGTTTCTTGCCACCCAAAACGTTTAGATGTGCCGTGAATTCCTGCCCGCGCGGGGTCTTTAGAACCGCTTCAACCGACCAGTATTCACGCGCCCGGAACGCCTCGATCTCCATTTCGCGCTCAACGATCAGCCGCAGCGCCACCGATTGCACGCGACCGGCAGACTTAGCCCCCGGCAGTTTGCGCCACAGAACCGGCGAAAGGCGGAAGCCGACGAGATAGTCGAGAGCCCGTCGAGCCAAATAGGCTTCGACCAACGGCATGTCGATCTGGCGCGGATTTTTCATCGCTTCGGTGACGGCAGTTTTGGTGATGGCGTTAAAGACAACACGCTCAACATGGGTTGATTTTTTCACCGCCTTGCGTTTTTGCAGAGCTTCGAGCAGGTGCCAGGAAATCGCCTCGCCTTCCCGATCGGGATCGGTGGCCAGGATCAGTTTGTCGTCATCGGCCAAAGCTTCAGCAATTGCCCGGACGTGTTTTTGCGCGGCGGGATCAATTTCCCACAGCATGGCAAATTCGTTGTCTGGATCGACCGAACCGTCTTTTGCAGGCAAGTCACGCACATGGCCATAGGACGCCAAAACCGTAAATCCATCGCCCAGATATTTGTTGATCGTTTTGGCTTTGGCCGGCGATTCGACAACAACAACGGCCATGAAAATTCCTTTGAACCGGGGTAAGCCCCAATGGGCGCGGAACATGGGCGGGGCTAGGGCCGAATGTCAATGGGGGGCCAGCGCCGGTGCGGCGATGTTGCACTGAGCAACGCTGCCAGAGTATCCTGACGCCATGACCGCAGTAGCCGCAACCCAGTTCGTTGCCGAATCGACCCTGACCTGTCCGTTGTGTGGGGCGCAGAAGACCGACGTGATGCCGGTCGATTTCTGCCAGTTTTTCTTCGAATGCAGCGGCTGCGGCAAGGTCTTGCGCCCGAAACCCGGCGATTGTTGCGTCTATTGCAGCTACGGCAGCGTCGCTTGCCCGTCGGTGCAGGAACACGGGCGCGGCGCGGACTGCCGCTGAAGCGGCTACTTAACCATCGCCCGGTTCAGCGTTCGGGTCTTGCGCAAAGCCGGAAACTGCCACGCCCAGATGGCCGCCACGGCAATCGAGCCAACGCCGCCAAAAATCACCGCACCAACTGGGCCGATCCACGCGCCCATCATACCAGCGCGGAACTCACCCAACTCGTTTGATGCTCCTACAAAGACATTGTTCACCGCGTTGACGCGCCCGCGCACGTGGTCCGGGGTCCAGAGCTGCAGCAATATTTCGCGGACATAGACGCTGATCATATCGGCCGCGCCGACCAGGGCCAAGGCGATGATTGAAACCCATGCGAGTGTTGATACCGCGAACATAGCGGTGAATATGCCAAACATGGCGACTGCGGCGAACATGACGATGCCCGCGTGATCGCGGATTGGATTGCGCGTCAGCCAGATTGCCGTCAATACCGCGCCAATTCCCGGCGCGGCGCGCAACAGCCCCAATCCCCACGGGCCCAAAACAAGGATGTCTCGGGCGAAGACCGGCAACAACGCTACGGCCCCGCCCAGCAAGACCGCGAACATGTCGAGCGAGATTGCGCCAAGGACGATCTTTTCGCCAAGAATATAGCGAAATCCACCAAGAATGTTACCAAGAACGCCGCCGCCGATTTTTGGCCGTTCGGCAGGTCTTGGAATCGCAAACGTAAAACCGCAAGCAACTGCCATCAAGATTCCGGCGGTGGCGTAGGCCAATTCGGGGGCAACGCCATAGAGTAGACCCCCGAAAACCGGCCCGACAATCGTGCCAATCTGCCAACAGGCAGTCGACCATGAAACGGCATTGGCAAAATCTGCCGGTGGAACGGTGCTGACAATCAATGAGGATGACGCAGGGCCGACGAAAGCGCGGGCGACGCCGAGGCTGGAAAGAATTGCGAATATGGCGAATGGCGTGATCAGGCCAGCAAATGTCATCCCCAGCAGCACTATCGTGCAAATTGTTTCCACAACTTGCGCAGTGCCCATGATGAAACGTCGGCCAAACATGTCTGCCGCGGCGCCGGTAAATAGAACCAGCGCCAGTTGTGGCAAGAATTGCGTCAAACCAATAAGACCCAGGTCGAAGGGGTCGCGGGTCAAATCATAAATTTGCCAACTCACAGCAACACTTACGATTTGCACGGCTAGTGTATTGAGAAATTTTTGTAACCAATAATATTGAAACGCCTTGTGGCGAAATGCGGCATAACCGTCGGCTTTGCTTGCTGTGGCTTCGGTCACGAAACGGTCCAGAATGTGGTTCTTATTGCAGCAACTAAAGGTTAGAGTTTGCGCGAAAGAATGTCACGACCGGTTTGGCGGAAAGATGAAATTATGTGGAAGTGTTTGTTTTTATTTGTCTTTCTGCCTCAATTCACACCGGGCATCGTGATGGCTCAGACGTTCAAAACTCCGGCTCGAGGTTCCGAGCTCCGGGCGGATTTGATGGATGCTTTGCGACCGTTGGTAGCGAAGGAGCTTGGTCAACCCATTGAATTTGTTGTGGAAAATCTGCGAGTTTCGGGTCATGTGGCTTTTGCCAATGTCATGCCGCAACGACCGGGGGGTGGCGTTATTTTGAACCCACATGGCGATGAAGGTTTTGATGGCGTTCACACCGAAGCTTTGTATCTTCGTGAGGGAAATCAATGGGTTGTGATGCATATGGTCATCGGTGCCACCGATGTGTGGTGGGCCGATCCTGCACTTTGCCCAGAGTTTTCCGCCGTCATTCCCGAAGTTTGTCCGTGAAATAACCCGGCAAAATGAACCTGAAACTTGTGTGCACCAAGCGTGCACAACGCGTGCACCGGACGTGCATACGATTGAGTTGGGCAAATGAGCCACAAGAACGGATTCAAGGCCCAGATGTCGAACAATCATGCAGCCAACCTGCGGCACTTCCAATGTGTTGCTGGAGTGACTAAACAGAAACAAATGGTATCGGAAATTCTACCGATCGGGACTGTAAGGAACGTCATGCGCTGGAATGTGCCAAATATCCTGACAGTTTTACGACTGGCGGCGGCGCCGTTCGTTGCACTTGCGTTTATCATCTTTCATTCGCCCGTCGCCGACGTGGCGGCCTTTGTGATTTTCGTGACGGCGGCATTGACCGACTATGTTGACGGCTATTTGGCACGGTTGTGGAAGCAGGAAAGCAATTTTGGCCGGATGATGGACCCGATTGCCGACAAGGTGATGGTGGTGATCGCGCTGGCCTTGCTGATCGGCGGTTGGCAGGGGCAGATCGTTATCCTGATTCCTGCCGTCATTATCCTGTTTCGCGAGATGTTTGTTTCGGGGTTGCGAGAGTTTCTGGGCACCAAAGCCGGAATGCTGAAAGTCACCCCGCTGGCGAAATGGAAAACCGCCACGCAGATGTTTGCCATCGGCGTGCTGTTTCTGGCGGGGGTTTACCAAGACAATTTGCGGGCCATCCGCTTTGCCATGGACCCAGTGATTTATGAGCAGGTGCTAGCCCGTGCCGAGGCCGATACATTCGGACTGATCAAGGCCCGGCAGCTGAGTTCGTGGTTCACGGTGACCGGGCTGGCGCTTATCTGGATTGCAGCGGTTCTGACGCTGGTGTCTGGGTGGGATTACTTCCGCAAATCACTGCCCTATCTGAAAGATGAACTGTGATCCGGGTACTGTATTTCGCATGGTTTCGCGAAAGGATTGGTCTGCCGAGTGAAGATGTTCGAACGTCGGCGGTTTTGGTGCGCGATTTGGTTGCTGAATTGCGATCGCGCGAAGCGCGTTATGACTTGGCATTTGCAGATTTGAAATCCGTGCGGGTGGCGGTGGATCAGGTGATGTCTGATTATGATGCGCCATTGGCCGGGGTCAAAGAGGTGGCGTTTTTTCCGCCAATGACCGGGGGATGAGCATTCGGGTTCAGGCCGGTGATTTTGATATTGGCATCGAATTGGCGGCGCTGCGGGGTCACGATATTGGCGCTTTGGTCGCTTTCAGTGGCATCGTGCGCGGTACGTCTCAGTTAGAGTTGGAGCATTATCCGGGGATGACGGAGAAGGCCTTGGCCGCGATTGAAGCGCAAGCGGTTTTGCGGTGGGCCTTGCAGGCCAGCTTGATTGTGCATCGGTATGGCGTGTTGCAACCCGGTGAGCAGATCGTGCTGGTTGCGGCGGCATCCTCACACCGATTGGCAACGTTTGAGGCGGCCGAGTTCATGATGGATTATTTGAAGTCGGAAGCGCCGTTCTGGAAGAAAGAGGGCGCCGGGGCGGATGCGCGTTGGGTGGACGCACGGGTTGAGGATGGGGTGGCGTTGGGGCGGTGGGGTTGGGGCGTCTAACGTTCATTTAACCAAAGTAGGGCATATTTGCCAAATGACATTGACATTTCGTAGCCCATAGGCTACAGGCATGCCGGAAATTCGGTTTACCCGAATTTTTGCGAAATGGCTGGCAAACCTGAGAGACGGTTATGGCCGGGGTCGGATCGCGGCGCGGATTCAGCGTATTGGGCTTGGACATTTCGGTGATAGCAAGTCGGTTGGACAGGGGGTTTGGGAATTGCGCCTAGATGTCGGCCCGGGCTATCGGATTTACTACACATTGATTGGTAGCGAAGTTGTCGTGTTGATTTGCGGTGGCGATAAGTGCAGCCAAAAACGCGATTTGTTGCGGGCCAAAGCAATGATTTTGGAGGGCTTTGATTGACAACCGAAACAACAATCTTTGATCCGGCGGACTTTCTGGATGACGCCGACGCGCTTGCCGGCTACCTGAGCGAAGCAATGTTGAGCGGGGACGCACGCTTTGTGGCAGATGCTCTGGGTGTCATTGCGCGGGCCAAGGGGATGAGCAAGGTGGCGTCTGAGGCGGGGATGTCGCGCGAGAGTCTGTATCGGGCGCTGAGTCCCAAAGGGAACCCCGAATTCGCGACGGTTTTGGGTGTGTTGAAGTCGCTTGGGTTTCGGCTGCAAGTTTTTGCGGCTTGAGGCTCAATCAAACGTCCCGCTGACCCTTGCCATCAGCATGAAGGCCCGACCGGTGCGGGTGTTGGCGAGGGACAGGATTTCGGCGTCGCTTGCGTGGCGGGCGAAATCGCCGAGGATCACATCGAAACGGCGTTGGAAGTGCAGGGCGGTGTCGCGGTAGACCTGATCTTTGCGGCTGCGGGCGCGGGTTTTGGTGAGGGCTGCCTGGTCGTGGATCGCGCCGACCGAAGCGACTTCCGCCCCGCGTTTGCCTTGGGCAAAGGCCCGCCACTGCGATGCGGACAGCGGGGCGACGTGCAGGTCGTCCATATAGATGCCGTCTTGCGCCAGCAGGTTGAGGATATCTTCGGCAGCTTGCAGAAGCTGCGCCATGTTGCGGTTTTTCAGCGCCTGTTTTATGGCGTTCACAGTTTCAAAATCGTTGTCGCTGT
>JANMOK010000215.1:0-11085 GCA_031369165.1 Paracoccaceae bacterium | reverse complement strand
TCTGTCATATTAAAGAAATGGGGTCGCGTCGGCGGTCGTGAGGCTGCCGCGCGCGTATTTTTCCATCTTCCAATCCGACACGGACGGCTTTCCAAAAACGCGATTTACGCTCTTGCGAAGAAAGGTCAGCACGCCGCCACGGAGGCTTTCCGAAACATTGGGCCTCGCCACGGAACCGTTGTTGTCGAGTGAACTCCGTCGCATGAAGCAAGTATGCAGGCAGCGATAGTGCGACGACTCCCAAGCCATATCCTCGTGGAGATTCAGGCGCAGCGAGGCGTCGTATCCGGGTTTGAATCGAATGGTGCCGTTGGCCATGACATGAGTCACCGCGCCATCCCAGCTTTCGATCGCCTGAAAGTTGAAAAGCTTGGTCATGCTGCGACAGGGCGGGGCGAGATAGCCCGTCGCGGCCCAGCAATATGACGATGGCAGGGGCAACGAACCTGGCAATCCAAGCCTTCAACGAAGCCGCCGGCGTGATTTTGGGACACGATCTCGCCGTGGATGGGGGATTTGTGGCTGCTGGACGATTGGTCGATAGCCATATGATTTTCCTCAACACCCCCGCGGGCGTTGCGGCGTCGGGCGGGTTCACCCGCTTTGGCCTGATCTCGTTCGAGTTCAGCCGCAGGATTTTGGGTGTCATGTCAGATTCCAAAGGATTGCTGGAATCGGCGTCCAGCTATCTGCCAGGAACGATGACGGCCTATCTGGGGGCCAGCGACACGCTGTACCCAACGAACTGGGCCTATGCCCGGGGCATGGAACGGACCGATGCCTACAGCTACGGCGGCAAGACCATCAATGTGCGGATGGGCGTGACGAACCCCGGTGACTGGATCAGGGTTGTGACGGTTGCGCCCGTGCCGCTGCCAAGCAGCGTCTGGATGCTGCTGGCGGCGATGTTTGGCCTTGGTGCCGTGCGCTTTCGGCAAAGGCAGGCGCTGCGCTGCTAACCTTTAGCGCGGGCCAATTTTGATAACACATCCTCGGCACTGATGGTGCCGATGATGCCGCCCGGACCTTTGACAGTCAGCCGGGTATTGGGCGACTTGGCAAACATCGGGATCAGTTTGGTGACCGGGGTGTCGTGTTCAACTTCGGCCCCCGAAACCTTGTTTCCTGGCTGCATCGCGTCAATCGCCCGCATGACCGGCAAGGGGTTCAGATGGGCGACGAATTCAGCCACATAGTCGTTGGCGGGTTTCAGCACGATGTCTTCAGGCGTGCCGTGCTGGACGATCCGGCCGCCTTCCATGATGGCGATGTGGTCGCCGATTTTGACCGCTTCTTCAAGGTCGTGGCTGACAAACAGGATCGTGCGTTTGACGCTGGCCTGCAGTTCCAGCAGCTCATCCTGCAATTTGGCGCGGATCAGCGGGTCCAGCGCCGAGAAGGGTTCGTCCATCAACAGGATCGGCGCATCGGTGGCGAAAGCGCGGGCGAGGCCGACGCGCTGGCGCATGCCGCCAGACAGTTCGGAGACCATGCGATCGGCCCATTGGGTCAGGTTGACACGTTCGAGTTCCTGCATGGCGCGGGCGCGGCGCGGCGCCGGGTCTTGGCCGGAGACTTCGAGGCCGAAAGCGACGTTGTCGGCGACGGTGCGCCAGGGCAGCAGGCCGAAGGATTGAAACACCATCGAGACACGTTTGGTGCGAATGTCGCGCATCGTTGTTTCGTTGGCGTTGGCGGCGTCGATCATGTTGGCGCCATCGCTGACCATCATGCGGCCGCGGGTCACTTTATTCAGACCATTCACGGCGCGCAGCAGTGTCGACTTGCCCGAACCGGAAAGCCCCATAAGCACGGATATTTCGCCTTCGGCGACTTTCAAGTTACAGTTGTGGACACCAAGGATTTGACCGGTCCGGGTCTTGATGTCTTCGCGCGACAGGTTTTCATCCATCAAGGGCAGGGCGGCTTTGGGTTTATCGCCAAAGACGATTGAGACGTTGTCGAACTCGATCATGGTCGTCATGGTCATTCCTGCCGGAAAATGCGGTCGAGCGTGATGGCCAGCACGACGATGACCAGGCCCGCTTCAAAACCGAGCGCGGTGTTGACCGAGTTCAGGGCACGAACCACGGGAACGCCCAGACCGTCGGCACCAACAAGGGCGGCGATGACGACCATTGACAGCGAGAGCATGATTGTTTGGGTGAGACCCGCCATGATTTGCGGCATGGCGTAGGGCAATTCGACTTTGGTCAGCAACTGGCGCGGGGTGCAGCCAAAGGATTGCCCCGCCTCGATCAGCTCTTTGGGCGCGGCGGAGATGCCAAGGTAAGTCAGCCGGATCGGGGCAGGCAATACAAAGATAGCGGTGGCGATCAGGCCTGGAACCATGCCGATGCCGAAGAAAATGATTGCCGGGATCAAATAAACAAAGGTTGGCAGGGTTTGCATCAGGTCGAGGATCGGGCGGATGACGGCAAAGAATTTGGGACGATGCGCCGCATAGATGCCAATGGGCACGCCAGCGCCCATGCAGACGAAACAGGCGGTGAGAACGAGCGTGAGGGTTTCGGTCGTTGCTTCCCAATAACCTTGGTTGATAATGAACATGAGGGCGAAAAACACCAGCGCGGCGGTGTAGAATGAGCGTCGAAGATACCAGGTGACGGCGGTGAAGACCGCGACCACGATCAGCGGATGCGGCGTTTGCAGGACCCACAAAATTCCGTCGATGAAATGTTCCAGCAGGTAGGACAGGCCGTTAAAAAACCATCGGGCGTTGGCGATCAGCCAATCGACCGCACCCTCTGCAACTTTGCCGATGGGGATTTTGTGGTCTGTCAGCCAGTCCATGCAAAGCATTCCTTTGGCAGGTTCTTCGGCAATGAGGCAGGCGGCCCCGGCCCAAGGCCGGGGCCGCGCGGGGGATCACATGCCCATCGAAGCTTTCACGGCGGCAACGGCGTCACCGCCATCGCGGGTTGTCACGCCGTCAAGCCAGGGAAGCATGGCATCTGGGTTGGCAGCCAGCCAGGTGGTTGCGGCGACCAGCGGATCGGCGCCATCGTTCAGAATGGCTCCCATGATTTCGTTTTCCATCGGCAGTTCGAACTTCAGGTTCTGCAACAATTTGCCGACGTTCGGGCATTCGGTCACGTAACCGGCCCGCGTGTTGGTCAAAACCGTTGCGCCGCCAAAATTCGGTCCGAAGAAATCGTCACCGCCGGTCAGGTAGGTCATCTTGAAATTTGCGTTCATCG
Organism: Paracoccaceae bacterium; assembly: GCA_031369165.1. Taxonomy (GTDB): domain Bacteria; phylum Pseudomonadota; class Alphaproteobacteria; order Rhodobacterales; family Rhodobacteraceae; genus JANMOK01. The sequence goes on along the minus strand of JANMOK010000215.1, from coordinate 7,864 downwards.
GGTGCGGTGCCCAACCAAGGAAAACAATGCCCTCGCCGTTTTCTTCGGCGCGGGCGACCTGGGCCAGCATGCCTTGTTCGGAACTTTCGACCACTTCGAAACCTTCGAGGGCAAAGTTGTTGCCAGCGATCATGTCGAGGATCAGGCGGTTGCCGTCGTTGCCCGGTTCGATGCCATAGATCTTGCCGTCGAGCTGGTCTTTGAATTTGGCAATGTCGGCGAAATCTTTCAGGCCGGCGTCAGCCAGAACGGCGTTGGTTGCCAGCGTATATTTGGCGCCCTCAAGGTTTTCCCTGACGGTATCCACGGTACCCGCATCGCGATAAGGCGCGATGTCGGCTTCCATTGTTGGCATCCAGTTGCCAAGGAAGATGTCGATGTCGCCTTCGGACATGGCCACGTAAGTCACCGGCACCGACAGCACCTGCGTGTCGGTCTCGTAACCCAGTGCGGTGAGGATATTGCTGGTCATCGCCGTGATTGCGGTGATGTCAGTCCAGCCGACATCGGAGAAGCGCACTTTGTTGCAGGATTCCGGTTCGGCAGCGATCGCGGAGCCAGCCAAAAGCAGTGTCAGCGCCGAAGCGCTTATCAGGTTTTTCATTCAGTCCTCCCAGTTTTTCTTGTCGTCATCATAGTGACAGATTGACGAAGGCCAAGCGCCTTTCTAGGGTGGAAATTGATATTGATTGACTAGTCAGTCAAGAAAAAATTTTCTGGATGTGAAAATGCCGAAACTGGGGATGGAGCCGATACGCCGACGAGCGCTGATTGGGGCCGCGATCGAGCAGATCCATGCAACCGGCTCGCTGGATGTGACGGTGGGGCAAATTGCCAAGCGTGCCGGGGTTTCTTCGGCGCTGGCGCATCATTATTTCGGCGGCAAGGAAGATTTGATCATTGCCGCAATGCGGCATCTGCTGCGCGAACTTGGACAAACCGTTACGCGCGACCTGCGCGGCGTAAAGTCGGGACGTCAAAGAATTTCACTGATTGTCGCGGCGAATTTTTCGCCCGAACAGTTTGGCGCGGAAACGATTTCCGCTTGGCTGAACTTTTATGTGAAAGCACAGGGGTCGCCCGAGGCGGCGCGGCTGTTGCGCATTTACGCGCGGCGTTTGCACAGCAATTTGGCCAATGCACTGCAAAGTTTGGTGTCCGATAGCGAGGCCCGCAGGATTGCGGCGGGGATTGGCGCTATGATCGATGGCGTTTATCTGCGCCACGCCTTGCGCACCTCGCCGCCAAATGCGGTGGACGCGATTGCGATAGTTGACGACTATGTAAATGTTCAACTGGCGCGGGCTGGCGTCTGAACATGGAAGCGGATTTTGTCATCATCGGGTCGGGTTCGGCCGGGGCGGCGCTGGCCTATCGCCTGTCAGAGGATGGACGCAATTCGGTGCTGGTGTTGGAACACGGCGGCAGCGATTGGGGGCCTTTCATCCAGATGCCGGCTGCATTGTCCTATCCCATGAATATGAAGCGGTACGATTGGGGGTTTGAAACGGAACGCGAACCACACTTGGGCGGTCGGGTTTTAGCGACGCCGCGCGGCAAGGTTTTGGGCGGGTCGTCATCGATCAACGGCATGGTTTACGTGCGCGGCCATGCCCGCGATTTTGATGCTTGGGCGGCGCTGGGGGCGGATGGTTGGAGTTACGCCGACGTGCTGCCCTATTTCAAGCGAATGGAGCATTGGCACGGGCACGGAGACGCTGCGTGGCGGGGCGTTGACGGGCCGCTGCATGTGACCCGCGGCAAGCGCGAGAACCCGCTGTATCAGGCGTTTATCGAGGCTGGCAGGCAGGCAGGGTTTGGGACGACGGCGGACTACAACGGCGAGAAGCAGGAAGGCTTTGGGCCGATGGAACAGACCGTCTGGCAAGGGCGGCGATGGTCAACGGCGAATGCCTATTTGCGTCCAGCTTTGAAACGGGCGAATTGCGGGTTGGTGCGGTGTTTGGCGCGAAAAGTTGTGATTGATCAGGGACGGGCGATTGGGGTTGAAGTCGAGCGTGGCACGCGGGTTGAGGTGGTAAAAGCGCGGCGCGAGGTGATTGTGGCGGCATCCTCGATCAACTCGCCCAAGCTGCTGATGCTTTCCGGCGTCGGGCCGGGGGCGCATCTGACGGCGCACGGGATCGGGGTGCTGCAGGACCGCCCCGGCGTCGGAGCCAATTTGCAGGACCACTTGGAAGTTTACGTGCAGCAGGCCAGCTTGCAGCCGATCACATTGTTCAAGCACTGGAATCTTTGGTCCAAGGCCCTGATCGGGGCGGAATGGTTGTTCCTGAAACGCGGGGTCGGCACGTCAAACCAGTTCGAATCGACCGGCTTTGTTCGATCTGCTGCCGGTGTTGCCTATCCTGATATTCAGTTCCACTTCCTGCCGATGGCGATCCGTTATGACGGCAAAGCGGCGGCGGAGGGGCACGGCTATCAGGTGCATGTCGGACCGATGCGGTCAAAATCGCGCGGTTCGGTACGGTTGAGTTCGGCAAGACCAGGCGACAAGCCATTGATAAAATTTAATTATATGTCCCAACCTGACGACTGGACCGAATTCCGCCATTGCGTGCGTCTGGCGCGGGAAATATTTGCCCAGAAAGCCTTTGAACCCTTTCGGGGCAAGGAAATTCAACCAGGCTCCGCAGTGCAGAGTGACGCGGATATTGACTCCTTCGTGCGCGATCAAGTTGAAAGCGCCTATCACCCCTGTGGAACAGCCCGCATGGGCAGGCGCGATGACCCGATGGCGGTGGTGGATGCAGGGTGCAGGGTGATTGGTGTAGACCGCTTGCGGGTGGCCGACAGTTCGATCATTCCGCAGATTACCAACGGCAATTTGAATGCGCCTTCGATCATGATCGGGGAAAAAGCGGCGGACCATATTTTGGGAAAGACGCCTTTGGCGGCGCTGAATGATGAGCCTTGGATCAATCCGAGATGGCGGGGGTCGGACCGCTAGGCAATCCGAAACAGTCGGTCGAGTGAGATTGGCCCGCCGCCCTTGAGGACAAGGGTGGTGAGCAGCAACAGCCAGAACAGCCGCTGATCGGCAATGACGCTGCCGGCGCGTCCGTCAAACCATGCGCCGATGGTTGCGGCTTCGACGTGGTGGCCATAGATATCCACCAGAGTCAGTACCGCGACAAAGGCGATCATCGCCAGCGCAGAAGCGCGGGTGAACAGGCCGATGATCATGAGCAAGGGCAGGACGAATTCGGCCCACATGCCAAGCAGGACGATGGTGGTGTCCAGAAACGTAAAGGGTTCGGATTTCCATGGCAGGATGCCCGCATAAGCCCCGAATGAGGGGTTCAAAAAGCCAAACGGGCCGGGGCCGATTTTGGTGAGGGCAGAAAACCAGAAGAACCAAAGCAGTGTGGCGGCGAAGGTGAATCGGGCGAGGGTCGGGATGATCCAGTCTTCGGTGCGGTGACCGATGATGCCAAAGACTGCATTGTTGAGTTTGCGCATGACGATTCCTAGACGATTTCGACAATGAGATTTGCAGCGAGAAGGCCCGTGAGTTGCGCGATCGGGTCGAATTCGGGGGCAGTTCTTGTGGCGGATGCCATGGCATTTTCGAGGTTTTCGCCCGTTTCAAGCGCCGTCAGAAAAGCAATGGCACCGGCGGGCAGAAGCCGCATCTCGACGTCGGCAAAGGGACGGGCGATCAGGACGTCTTCGCCAAGGTCTGGCAGCGGGGACAGATCGTCGGTGGAATTGTAGCGCCAGATCGAGAAGAGTGGGTATGGCGAGGAAATCAGCCGCATTGTGGGATGCAGGCGGAAACGCGTCTTGGCTAGGTCAGGTTCGGGAATTTGGCCGAGCGATTCAGGGTTGATCGGTGTGGCATCGGCGGCATGGAAGGATTCTCGCCGCAGGAGTTCAAGACGGGCTGTATCGGGCAGATAGGGCAGATGCGAAAGGGGCTGAAAGGTCTGCAGAAAAGCGGGGAAATCGGCACCGTAGAACATCATCAGCGGGGTTTTGGGCGGGTGGGCGCGAACGTGAATGTTGGCGAGGCTGCGGAAGTTTTGATCACCCAGCAGCCGAACGATGACGGGGAAAGATTCGGCCAGAGCGTTGGTCAGGCCCAACACGACGTTGTTGCGATAGACGTTGAAGCGGCTGCCAACCGGGCGATTGTGCGGACCGGACAGGTAGTTGGGTGCGGGTTTGCTGGCATCCAACACGGCTTGGCCGAAGTCAGTCAGTCGATCAGGCATTGACGGCGGACAGCAGGTTGGCGGCAAGGGCCGCTTCGTGGGACAGAACCGGCCATTGCGGGACGTCGTTATCCCATTCGATCAGCGTCGGCTTGGCACCGGCGCGGGCGATGATTTCGGCGTAAAGCGCCCAGACCGGGTCGGCCACGGCGGCGGAGTGACTGTCGATCAGCAGGATGTCACCGTGGTCGTCGATTTCGGCGACATGGCCGCCAAGATGAATTTCACCCACCAGCTCCAAGGGGAAGGCGTCGATGTAGGAAAGCGCGTCAAACTGTTGATTTACCGAGGAAATATGAACGTTGTTGACATCAAGCAGCAGGCCGCAGCCGGTTTTGGCAGCTATTTCGCGCAGAAAATCGGTTTCCGACATCGTGGTTTCTTTGAAGGCCAGATAAGCGGAAGGATTTTCCAGCAGCATGGCGCGGCCCAAGGTATTCTGCACTTGGTCAATATGATCGGCGACGCGGGTGACGCTGCCGGCGTGATAGGGAACGGGAAGCAGGTCGTTCAGATAGCCCATCTCGTGGGTGGACCAGGCAAGGTGTTCGGAAAATTGTGCGGGTTGCAGCCAATTATTCAGGAACTTGAGGCGGGCGAGATGGTCAAGATCGAGCGGCAGTTCACCACCGATGGACAGGCCAACACCGTGGCAGGAAATTGGGAACAGTTCGCGCAGTTTTCGCATCTGGGCATGCGGTGGACCGCCGGCGCCCATGTAGTTTTCGGCATGAATTTCCAGCCAGGCCACGGCACCGGGATTGGCGAGAATGTCGGTCAGATGCTGGGGCTTGTAGCCGACGCCGGGCAGGTTGGGCAACACATCACGGCGCGTGCGGGTATCGAGCATGGCATTCACCGTTCGAAACGGGCCGGTCGATCCGGCCCGAGTGCTGTCAATATCAGGCCGAGGGCAGATCGCGGTCAAGCGGTTCCAGCGAACCGGTGCGACCTTCGGGCAAGGTCATGGCCACGCAAGTGCCGGCTTCGACCATTTTCCAGGAATTGCCTTGATAGTCGACAACCGAGGTGCCCGCACAGGTGGTGCCCGCCCCGGCAGCGCAATCATTGGCACCCGCCAAAGCGACGCCAAAGCATTTTTCCTGGCTTTGCGCGGCGGCAGTACCTGACTGGGCCGCGATTGCAGCAGCTACAGCGCCTGCGAGGCTTAGGCCTTTGAAAGTTAGAACGGACATCGGAAGTCTCCAGTTCAGGGAATAGGACGTGTCTTTGACACCGAAAATGGGTCTAAATTGCTTTAAGATCAATAACCATTCACAAGTCTGTCAGGTCACAAGGCGTTGAAAGAGTGTTTCAGTTTTGTGACGGAATTGAAATCATTGGCCGGAAGGCCTCAGACAACAGGGAGTTCGATTTTTGGCAACCCATGATGCGACGGTCGACCTGCGCAACGATAGCGTGCTGGCTTGGGTGAACGGGGCGATAGTCCCCGCGCGTGATGCCAGTGTTTCGGTTTATGACAGCGGCTTTTTGCTGGGCGACGGGGTTTGGGAAGGCCTGCGGCTGCACAACGGCAATTGGGCGTTCTGGCGCGAACATCTGGACCGGTTGTTTGAAGCGGCGAAGGCAATTTATCTGGATATTGGCATGAGCCGGGCCGCGGTTCATAAGGCATTGGTTGACTTGGCGACGGCCAATGGGATGAACGACGATGTGCATGCGCGCTTGATGGTGACGCGCGGGCGGAAGTCGCGACCATTCCAGCATCCGAAGTTTTCGCGGTCTGGTCCGACGATCGTGATCATCATGGAGCATTCGGCCCCGGTTGTTGCTTTGGCGACGCGGGGGATCAAGCTGGCGACAGTAGCGCAGGTGCGCGGTTTGCCGATGAGCCAGGATCCGAAGCTGAATTCGCATTCCAAGCTGAATTGTGTGCTGGCCTGTATTCAGGCCGAAAAAGCTGGGGCGGATGAGGCGCTGATGCTGGACCCATTGGGTTTTGTGAATACGACCAATGCCTGCAATTTTTTTATCGTGAGAAAGGGCGAGGTTTGGACCTCAACCGGAGATTATTGCATGAACGGGATCACGCGGGGCAAGGTGATCGAGTTGTGTCAGGCTAACGGGATTGCGGTGTTTGAACGCAACTTTTCCTTGGTCGACACCTATGGTGCGGATGAGGCGTTTCTGACCGGCACGTTTGGGGCACAAACAGTGGTTGCGGAATTGGACGGGCGCCAGTTTGGCGATGGCACGGCGGGGCCGGTGACGCAGCGGATTCGCGAATTGTATCGGGAATTGGTGCGGCGGGACACGGCGTAGGCTTGGTTTACCGCGACGTCAAATCATCACGAAGTGCACTGCCTTGTTGCTAGACGAAAGCAAAAGTGGTTTGGTGAATGCATAATCCGGCCCGTTGAATGGCCGGGAAACAATCAAGGGAGATGACGATGAATCGCATTTCGCGGCTAGCTGCGGCATCGGCGCTGATGACGGCGTTCGGCTTTGCGGCAACGGCCCAAACACTGGTCTTTTGCTCGGAAGGGTCGCCCGAAGGGTTTGACCCGGGACTATATACGTCGGGCACAACTTTGGATGCGTCCGCCGAGACGGTCTACAACACGCTGGTGCATTTCGTGCGCGGCGAAACGACAATCGAACCCGGTCTTGCCGAAAGCTGGAGCGTTACGGACGATGGACTGCAATATACGTTCAACCTGCGCAAGGGAGTGAAATTCCATTCCAGCGACACGTTCACGCCGACGCGCGATTTCAACGCCGATGACGTGATCTGGTCCTTCGACCGCCAGCGGCTGGAGACCGATCCCTACCATTCCTATGGCGGCGGAACTTGGGAATATTTCGCCGGCATGTCGATGCCGGACTTGATCAAATCCATCGACAAGGTGGACGAAAACACGGTGAAATTCGTGCTGAACCGTCCCGAAGCACCGATGATTGCCAACCTTGCCATGGGCTTTGCTTCGATCCTGTCCAAGGAATACGCCGATGCGATGCTGGCCGCTGGCACACCCGACATGCTGAACCAGGCCCCGATCGGTACCGGGCCGTTCACGTTTGTCGATTACCAGAAAGATGCGGTCATCCGCTATGCGGCCAACGCCGATTACTGGGGCGGCAAGGCGGCGATTGAGAATCTGATATTCGCCATCACGCCGGATGCTTCGGTGCGTTACCAGAAACTGAAGGCGGGTGAATGCCATGTGATGCCCTACCCGAACCCGGCAGACATCGAAGGCATGCGGACCGATGCCGACGTCGTGTTGCTGGAGCAGGAAGGGCTGAATATCGGTTTCCTCGCCTACAATACCCAGCAAGCGCCGTTCGACAACGCGAACGTGCGCAAAGCACTGAATATGGCGATCAACAAACAGGCGATAATTGATGCGGTGTATCAAGGTGCGGGCAAGGCGGCGACAAACCCGATTCCGCCGACGATCTGGTCGTACAATGATGCCGTGGTTGACGATGTCTATGACCCGGCCAAAGCCAAGGAAATGCTGGCAGCGGAAGGTGTTGCCGACCTGTCGATGAAAATCTGGGCCATGCCGGTGCAGCGGCCCTATAACCCGAACGCCAAACGGATGGCCGAACTGCTTCAGGCCGACTTCGCTGCGGTGGGCGTGACGGTTGAAATCGTCACC
>JANMOK010000209.1:0-14397 GCA_031369165.1 Paracoccaceae bacterium | reverse complement strand
ATGCTGCATAAAACCAGTATTTCTGCATTGTGAGTATGTGGAGGTGTGTTGTGGAAGGTAGTGACGATTGGCGGGTGCGGCTCTCGGCGGAGATTCACACTAAAGGTGTAAAGTTGACGCATTTGTCGACGAGCTTGGGGTTTCACCGGGATTACGTATCAAATGTCATCTCGGGAAAAGCCAAGCCGAGTGCGGAAAAGTTGAGGGCGATTTGTGACGGTGTAGGGATTTCGTTTTCATACATTCTCACTGGGGCTCGTCAGTTTGCGGATCAGGAGAGTCTGATGCGGGATCTGGCAAACCTTCCGGAGGATTCGCTTCATGCACTAAGGGACTTAATGAAATCGGGGGCGTTTGACCAAATCTAACCGACAGGATGGCGTCGCGGGCAATGACCAGCTTTTTCCTTTGCTCGGAAGAGCTGGCTGCGATCCAAAGACCAAGTTGAACTAGATACTCAAGACTTCTCACGGTTACCACTTAATGCAATTATGCTGGTTTTTAGCTGTCTCTTTTCACTAAACGACGTAGAAGTAATGTCAAGAGTGATTCACCCAAGTTGGGTAGTGGAGACGGGCTTTGGATTCAGAACTGGTTAATTTTGCCAAGCAAAGGTTGTCGGTAATGGCCGACAAAGGCTATGCGCTGGCAATCGGCATTACGGGTGGCATACCCCGCGGGGCGTTAACTACTTATCCGCCAGAATGGACCAATGAGTATTTCAGCAAAGGCCTGACCGAGACTGACCCGGTTGTGAAATGGGCCGCCCTGAACCACGGAAGTACCAACTGGCGCGACATTCCGCGCGATGCTGTTGGTCAAATGGCAATGGACATGGCCAAGGCGCATGGCATTGAAAATGGCACCTCTATCTCGCTGGTCCATAATGGCGAAAAGGCAGTTCTGTCGTTGTGCCATTCTAGTAATGACTTAACGTCAAACGAAATTGCCGAAGCGACTGCGGCTTTACTTGTAATTGCACAGATGAGCCCGCCATCTGCCAAGAACCCGCCGAATTTGAAAGAACTTGTTTATTTGCGAAAACTTGCGGAAGGGTTTAATGATCAAGAAATAGGGGATGAACTTGGACTGACGCTGAGGGCGGTTCGAGAACGGAAGAAGAAAGCCATTACGGAAATGGGTGCGACTAATATCATCCATGCCGTGGCCTTAGCAAAGGATGCCGGATTTGTTTAAAGATAACCTCAACCCCATCCTCGAATTTCCAAGTCTTCAGGTTGTTCCAAACAAGCCGAAGACTTTGTTTCACGTTGTGCAGTGGATGGATTCGCACCACGCAACGTTTTTGCGCCAGTTCCACGAACTGCGCAAACAGGTGTTTATCGACGACCTCGGCTGGGACCTGGCGTCACACGACGGCATGGAATGGGACCAATACGACTCGCCGCAATCGGTCAATATCCTGACCGAAGAAGGCGGGCGCTGTGTGGGCGGTTGCCGGTTGATTCGCAGCGACATGGGCCATAAAGTTGGCGAGATCGAATATTCCTACATGTTGCGCGACGCTTTCCGCGGCCTTTTGCGCGAAATCCCAAGTTCGGTAATAACCCATGCGCCAGTCTCTGCAGACGAATGGGAAATGACGCGGGCGATTTCCGGTCGTGATCCGCGGCAATTCAAAGAACTGTTGAACGCAGCGGGTGATTATGTCCGTTCGCAGGGCGGAAAATATTGCCTGTTCATTTCGCGCCCATCCTGCCTTCGCCTTGGGGCGATTTGGGGATATGAAATCGAAGCCTTGGGACCGATCACCAAAATTGGCAACTCTGATTGGTTAGCGGTGCGCTGCAGGGTCGCCTGACGACTGTGCACGGGGGCATTTTGCGACGCCCCCAAACTACCCCGATCCAGTCACAATTCTGCCCTGTTTCGAGGCCATTTTTGGCTTAGTAAAACTAACAGGGGCGCAGACCGATGATTAAATTTGTCAGAAAATCTTACGAACCCGTGACCGGTGATTCGAATCGCATGTTCGCCAGTTCCTATCTTTCGCGCGAAGAAGAACTTCGCCGCGCCTATGCGCAGGGCCGGGCCGACACGCTGTATGCTTTGGGCATTGAAGAAAAAGATCTGCCCCAGGCCGACGGACCGCACGGCTGGGCTGGTTGAACGAGCGCCAAATGCGGGTGCGACTGTGCCCGCAGGTATTGGCTGGAAAGATGCAAGGTGAAGAGCCTGCCGTTCTAACTGCCGTGGAATTTGCCGGATTTCATTGCCATTTCAAGGCGTTACACTGAGCGCATTTTACATGCAGTCGCACATTATGTGAAATAATGCTGATTATTTTTGGCCAAAACGCATAATTTGGTTGAAATCCAGCATTGGCTGCTCTAATCATTACTGGCATTTCCGGGCATGTTTGAGTCCGCTGCGATTCCCATTCCGCAAACTCACCGAAAACCGCGCCGTTTGGCGAAATTAACTTTAGTGCAATTTTGCCGCATTTTTTCAATAAAATTGCATTTAATGGTAGAAACTTTCGTTGCGTTCGGGTATACAGAATTCGCTGAGTAACGAGTTCTTCTGAAACGGGGCGTAACGATTTTTGAGTGGAAGCGAGATGAAGCGAAGTAGTGGGGGCTGCCTTCGCTTCATCTCTACAATCCCGAATGCTGCCTGTGCGAACATGAACTGAGCCCGACGGCAAGGTCCGGCTTTAGTCCAAAACAACAAAAGGACCGTCAGTCCTATTCTGACGAAAATCGTGCCGAATTGTGGCAAATTCTCGACACAAATGTGTTTCCTGCCATTATTGCGACTTTTTTTTGACCAAGACCGTCACAGTGAAGTGACTTTTAACGGTCGTATCCAAACACTATCCTGATGCATGTACAGTCACCATTTTTGGCAGACAGGAGTGCATTGATGTTTGCTCGACAATTTTTGTTTTTGCTGTTGTGCTCGCCAATGGCCGCCAACGCAGAAACCCAAAAAACCGACCTTGCGACGGTCAATGTGCAGCAAGTTGTGTCTGGCTTGGACGAGCCGTGGTCGATTGCCTTTTTGCCGTCGGGTGCGCTGCTGATAACCGAGCGTGCCGGTCGATTGCTGCACGTTGACGGCGAGAAAATTGATGAAATTTCCGGCCTGCCCGAAGTTTTTGCACAAGGGCAGGGCGGGTTGCTCGACGTGGTGCTGGCACGGGACTATGCCCAGACGCAGGAACTTTTTCTGACCTATGCCGAACCGCGCGCGGGCGGCGCTGGAACGGCTTTGGCGATAGCCAAATTTGACGAAGCCGGAAAAACCTTGGCTGACCTGCGCATCCTCTTTCGCATGAACACCACAAGCACGCGCAACATTCATTTCGGTGGCCGCGTGGTAGAAGCCGGCGATGGCACGCTGCTGTTGACCAACGGCGAACGCGGCAATGGCGACCTGTCCCAGGACATGCAGGCCGACAATGGCAAAGTCATCCGCATCAACCGCGACGGTTCAATCCCGGCCGACAACCCGTTCGTGAATGGCGGCGGGTTGCCGGAAATCTGGTCTTGGGGGCATCGCAACCCACAAGGCGCGACGCTGGATGCCGATGGGCGATTCTGGGTCGTGGAACACGGCGCAATGGGTGGAGACGAGATCAATCATCCGGAAGCTGGCAAGAATTACGGATGGCCGATCATCACCTTTGGCCTGAACTATGACGGCAACAAAATCGGCATCGGCACCGGGGCACCCGGTATGGAGCAGCCGGCATTTTACTGGGACCCGTCGATTGCCCCATCGGGAATGATGATCTATTCGGGCAAGCTGTTCCCGCAATGGCAGGGCAATATTTTTGTTGGTTCGCTCAAATTTGACATGATTTCGCGCCTTGAAATCAATGGCGACACGACCAGCGAAGTCGAAAGGTTGTTTCAAGACCAGTATATCCGCATCCGTGACATCCGCGAAGCACCCGACGGTGCGATCTGGTTTTTGTCGGTTGGCGATGGTGCCGCCTTTAGGATCAGCCCGCTGCAATAGTCAGAACCGGGCGTGTTCGCCTTGCGAGCCGCGTTCTCGATAAGGCGTCGTGTCGAAATGCGAGCGATAGCATTTGGAAAAATGCGAAGGCGACGAAAACCCGCAAGCCAAGGCAACGTTGATCACCGACATATCGGTTTGCATCAACAGGTTGCGGGCCTTTTGCAAGCGCAGTTCCATGTAATATCGTTTCGGTGAACGGTTCAAATACCGGCGGAACAAACGTTCGAGTTGCCGGGTCGACATGCCGACATCAGACGCAAGAATCGATGGCGAAACCGGCTCCTCGATGTTGGTTTCCATCATGTAGATGACTTTGGAAAGCTTTGGATGGCGCACGCCGATGCGAGTCGGGATCGACAACCGTTGCTCGTCGCGGTCGGTGCGGATCGAGGTGTAAATCATCTCGTCAGCCACCTGGTTGGACAATTCAGTGCCGTGTTTGGCGGCAATAAGTTTCAGCATCAAATCCGCCGATGACGTACCGCCCGCCGAAGAATAGCGGTTCTTGTCGACGACAAAGATGGTTTGGCTGAGTTCAACATCGGCAAATTCTTCCTGGAACGAGTCACGATTTTCCCAGTGAATTGTGCAACGGCGTCCGTCGAAAAGCCCGGCTTTGGCAACGGTGTAGGAAGCCGTACACAAGCCGCCAACCGCCATGCCCTTGCGCGATTCCCGGCGCAGCCAGGTCAGCACCGGTTTTGTGGTGTTGGCCTTGATGTTGATGCCACCGCAAACCATGATCGTGTCGTCCCGCAGCACGTCAACCAGCCCGATATCGGCGCGAAGATTCGCCCCGTTGGAACATTGCACATCGACGCCATTTTCTGTCGCCAGTTTCCAATCGTACAGTTTTTGCCCCGACACATGGTTGGCCAGCCGGATCGGCTCAATGGCGCTGGCAAATGCGATCATCGAGAAATCATTCAGCAGCAAGAACACAAAGCGTTCGGTTTTGGTGTCGCTAATTTGCGCCATTTGGTTCCATCGTTTCGGGGTGTCTCTCGCGCATCAGTGATGCAGCCTTGATCGCACAGGGTCAAGTGGCAAGCGGCGTCGCATCTGGTATGGTCAAGGCGAAACGCCTGATTTATAAGGGCCCCTGTTGCGGATTGAAGCGAGGATGTGACCATGAGCAAAATTTGGAAAAAGTCTGATTGGCGTGCCAAGGACCGGATTCAAATGCCGGAATATCCTGATGCTGCCGCTTTGGCTATGGTCGAAAAACGACTCTCGTCCTATCCGCCGCTGGTTTTTGCCGGTGAAGCGCGTCGCTTGAAAAAAGCCTTGGGTGAGGCGTCCGAAGGTCGTGCATTCCTGCTGCAAGGCGGCGATTGTGCCGAAAGCTTTGACGAATTTTCCGCCGATCTGATTCGCGATACCTACAAGATCATGCTGCAAATGGCAGTGGTTTTGACCTTTGGCGCCAAGGTGCCGGTGATCAAAGTTGGCCGGGTTGCCGGGCAATTTGCCAAACCGCGCTCGGGCGCGACCGAAATTATCGATGGCGTGGAATTACCATCCTATCGCGGCGACATCATCAATGATTTCGCCTTTACCGCTGCCGCGCGGATTCCCGACCCGCAGCGCATGTTGCAGGCCTATACGCAGTCTGCCGCTTCGTTGAACCTGATCCGCGCCTTCAGCCAGGGCGGTTTTGCCGATATTGAGCGGGTACATGCTTGGACGCTGGGCTTCGCGCGGGATGCGGGCGGTCACGAGAAATACGAGAAACTGGCCAACCGTATTTCGGAAGCGCTGGATTTCATGAAAGCGGCGGGGGTTTCATCGGAAAACACCGAAACCTTGCACCGCGTCGATTTCTACACCAGCCACGAGGCTTTGCTGCTGGAATATGAGGAAGCCTTATGCCGGGTTGATTCCACCACCGGCCTGCCGGTTGCAGGGTCGGGGCACATGATCTGGATAGGCGACAGGACCCGCCAGCCGGACGGGGCGCATGTCGAATTTTGTCGCGGTGTGCAAAACCCGATTGGTCTGAAATGCGGTCCGTCGATTACCACCGACGACTTGCTGCGCTTGTGCGATATGCTGAACCCGGAAAACGAACCGGGTCGCCTGACGCTGATCAGCCGCTTTGGCGCGGGCAAAGTCGGCGATCACTTGCCGCGACTCATTCAAGCGGTGGAACGGGCCGGGCGAAACGTGCTGTGGTGTTGTGATCCGATGCACGGCAATACGATCAAATCCGAAAGTGGTTACAAGACCCGCCCGTTCGAGCGGATCATGCGCGAAGTGCGCGAGTTCTTTCAAATCCACAAGTCCGAGGGCACCATTCCGGGCGGCGTGCATTTCGAGATGACCGGCAAGGATGTAACCGAATGCACCGGCGGCCTGCGCGCCGTGCGCGACGAGGATTTGTCGGATCGGTATCACACCGTGTGCGATCCGCGGCTGAATGCCGATCAGTCACTGGAACTGGCATTCCTTGTGGCCGAAGAATTGCACATGCGCGTCGAAGCCCAACGAAAGGCGATGTGAGGCCGATGGTTCGTTCCTGCACTGCACGGGCATGATTGGTCAAAAGTGACGGATTCAACCGATCCTTGGTTCTTGCTTTTGACCAGCGCGCATGCAGTTGCCGACGATGCGGTGAAACAGGCGCTGGATTACCTTGGGTCAAAGGCCGGGCCGGTCCAGCGGCTTGCCGACAGTGCGGTGGAAATAGGTCTGATCGAAAAACCCGCGCAAGCCGGGCTTGTGCTCAAAAACGTCGACATCAACGCTATTTCTGCGGCATTTCGCCAAAAACATCTGCTGGTTGCCGATATGGATTCCACCATCATTTCGGTGGAATGTATCGATGAATTGGCCGATTACGCCGGTGTAAAAGACCGGGTTGCGGCGATAACCACGCGGGCGATGAACGGCGAACTGGGTTTTGAAGGTGCCCTGCGTGAACGCGTGGCATTGCTCAAAGGTTTGCCGGAAACGGTACTGGCGCAATGCTACGAAGAACGGGTCAAACTCAATCCCGGCGCGACAACCCTTGTAAAATCGATGAATTCCAGCGGCGCCATGACGGCGCTGATTTCTGGCGGGTTCACCTATTTTGCCGATAAGGTGGCGCTGGCGGCAGGCTTCCAATTTTGCCAGGCCAATCGCCTGATCATTGCAAACGGTGCATTGACCGGCCAAGTTGCCAGCCCGATCATCGGCGCTGCGGCGAAAATTGACGCGCTGATCACGCTGCGCACAAAGGCCGGACTGGACCAAAGGCAAACCATGGCGGTCGGCGACGGTGCCAATGACACCCTGATGATCAGAGAGGCCGGCCTGGGGGTCGCCTACAGGGGAAAACCGGCGCTTAAAGCAATGGCGGGTGCAGTTTTGGAGCATTCCGATTTGACCGCACTGCTGGCGTTTCAGGGCTATCGGGAAAGCTCTACCCTAGGCTGGGTGCTCTAATCTAATTATCGGAAATCAGCTTCAGATTTGGCCGCCGTGATGAAGAGGGCCGCATATCTGTTTCTATTTCACGGCTCTGGGACGCCACCAGCGTTGGCCAAAGCAGCTTTTCAAAATCAACCGAATCCTCGTGCATTCCGGGCGCGGCGGCTGGCGAAAGCGTTTGGATGGGCTGCGTCATGCCCTGCACAATTGCATAACGACCAACATGTGTGTGCAGGCCGAATTCGATTTGAACGCAGCCAAACGCCCGGGTCAGCTCGCCATTTTCGTTCGACAAGGGCAGCAAGATCATTCTTGCTTGCCCCGCCACCCGGCCGTTGGTCTGACACTGCAAGCGCAACTCGGCGGTGCAGGGAATTTCAAAGACATCCCCCAGAATTTGCGCCAGCCGATCGTGGCTGCTGGCGTCGAAAAGCATTTCAAAAGCCAGACCGCGACCTTCGCGATCCAGAACCTGGTTTATTTTCGCACCAGAAAGTCGAATGCGCACGTCCAGCGCCGAAACCCGCTCGAGGATGAAGACATTTTCCAGCGCGGCGGCGAACTGCTTTGGGTCCAGTTCGGAACGGCAGGGCGCGGTTCGCTCGCCGCGCAGCCCGTCCCAGTAATTCCGAACCGATTGCAGCAATTCCCAGTCCATCGCGAGTGCCAATAAGATTAAGGAACATTAACTTTATCGCCGACTTCCTTATCAATTCGTTAACTTCTGGCCGACAATTTTACTTTATTTGGCTTCAGATTGGCGAATGCCTAGCCAACCGGTTGATTGCTGCCAGTCTGCGTGGCAAGCAATTGCTAACAACCAAAAGGTGCGCATGTGTCGATTGTTTCGATGACCGGTTTTTCTGAACGGCGCGGTGCTTGTGCGCAGGCCCATTGGGTTTGGGAAATTCGCGGCGTGAACAACAAAGGCCTGGACCTGCGCATCCGGCTGCCCGAGGGATTTGAACGGCTGGATGGCCTGCTTCGCAACGCCACGCGCGGCATCATCCACCGGGGTTCGGTCAACATCTCGCTCAAGATCATGTACAGCAATTCCGGTGGATTGCCGCGGGTGGATGCGCATGGTTTGCTGGCGGCGATCGCGGCAATCAAACGCATCGAAGAAACGGCAATGGCAGAAGGTCTGCACCTGAGCCCGACAAATGCCGCCAGCATCATGGCGCAGCGCGGAGTGCTGGAGGTGAATGACAGCGAGGATGACGCACCGTGGCACGCAATCCTCGAAAACGACGTTCCCGCCATTGTTGCTGCGTTCCACACCATGCGCAAAGCCGAAGGGCAAGCGATGGCAATCGTCTTGGGCGCGCAGATTGACCGCATTGCCAGCCTTGTTGACGCAGCCTCGCATACGCTGGAGGCGCGGGCCAGAAAGTCCGGGCAGTCTTTGCGCGAAAAAATTGCCCAGATCCTTGACGTCAGCGACCTGCCCGATGAGGCGCGGCTGGCACAGGAACTGGCAGTATTGGCGGTAAAGTCTGACGTCAGCGAAGAACTGGACCGGCTCAAGGTTCATATCGACGCGACGCACAGCATGCTTAAGACCGGCGGCCCAATCGGACGGAAACTTGATTTCATGATGCAGGAATTCAACCGCGAGGCAAATACCCTGTGTTCCAAATCCGCATCCAGCGAATTGACGGCCATCGGGTTGGACCTGAAAGTCACCATCGACCAGATGCGCGAGCAGGTGCAAAATGTGGAATAGCCGACATGGTTGAACGGCGCGGCATGCTGATTATACTTTCCTCGCCCTCGGGGGCGGGCAAATCAACTCTGTCACGCCGATTGATTGCCGAGGACGGAGAGATTGATTTTTCCGTTTCCGCCACGACGCGCGCGCCGCGTCCTGCCGAAATGGAGGGACGCGAGTATTTCTTCAAAACCCGCGAACAATTCGAACAGATGGTCAGCGATGGGCAAATGCTTGAATATGCTACGGTTTTTGGTAACCTTTACGGCTCGCCGCTTGCCTCTGTGGAAAAAGCTTTGACCGAAGGAAAAGACATCTTGTTTGACGTCGACTGGCAGGGCGGCCAACAAATTCGCACCTCGGCTTTGGGCAAAGACGTTTTGTCGATCTTCATTTTGCCGCCGTCGCTTGCCGAACTGGAACGGCGTCTTCGCAGTCGTGCGCAAGACGATCCAAAAGAAATCGAACACCGCATGAACGAAAGCCGGTCCGAACTCAGCCATTGGGCTGAATACGATTTCGTTGTCATCAACGATGATCTGGAAACCTGTTTCCAGGAACTGGTGACGATTGTCCGCGCCGAGCGACTGCGGCTGGTGCGTCGCCCCGACCTGCGCGAAAAAGTACAGTTGATGGTGGCGCGAGAGACAGCATGACCGAGTTTGCATTAGACGGTTTGTCGCCAAAATTGCCCGCGAACGGGGATTTCTGGATCGCGCCCGATGCCCAGGTGATTGGCAATGTTGAACTGCAAACCGGCGTGTCGGTTTGGTTCGGAGCTGTCATTCGCGGCGACAACGAGCCGATATCGGTTGGCCGTGGCAGCAATGTTCAGGACCTATGCGTTTTGCACACAGATATTGGCTGTCCTTTAAGTGTTGGGGATGATTGCACAATTGGCCATCGCGTCATTCTGCATGGATGCGCGATTGGCAACAATTGCCTGATTGGCATGGGCGCTATCATCATGAATCGCTCGGTCATTGGCGACAATTGTCTGATCGGTGCCGGCGCGATTGTCACCGAGGGCAAGGTCATCCCGCCGGGTTCATTGGTTTTCGGCGCACCTGGAAAGGTCATTCGCGCCCTCCGCCAAATGGAAATCGACTCGATTGCCGTTTCTGCGGTCAATTACCGGAAAAATGGCCAGCGCTTTAGGGCAGGTCTGACAAATATTTCAGCGACGCGCTCCGAATGACAGGCACCGCTCGTTTTCACTGTTGGTGATTTTGAGAAGCCAACGCTCTTTTTCCAGATGTTTGCGGGCAAGGGCAAAGTGAACTGTCGACGGCAACAAGGTCGTTCTCGCGTCGCCACCTTGCAAATGGCCCCATAGGCCAACCTGATCTTGCCCAAGTTGCCCGTGCATTGTGACGTTTGACGGCCCCACAATTGCCAATCCACCTTTTGGCAGCCCGGTTTGGGCACAAAGCAGCAACAAATAAAGCGCCTTCGCCTCGGCCATGGAAACAACTTGGCTGCTCAATTCGAACCGGAGCAGAAGGCGCGTTGCGCCGTACATATCGGCGCAAATTGTTTCAATCTCGGCAACCGCCACCGACCCACCAGCGCCGGAGGGGCCGAAAGCGGATCTAAAATAGCGCAGTTTCGCGCTAGCCGCCCTTGCGGCTGCTGCAATGGCTTCAAATTCGCTGACCGAATTTGCAGATTGGCCGGAAATCAATTCGACAACATTTCCAATCGCGCCGATTGGATTTATCAAGTCGTGGCAAATGCGGGATGATATTAGTGCAGAAAGGTCGTAAGTATCCAAAGTTGGATGTTGGCTGCGAAAGAAACTTGCCATGAGTCAGTTCCTGGAGCCGGGCGATTTGGTGCACCATCCGGTGCGCAAGGATTGGGGTTTGGGGCAGGTGCAATCGGCGGTTGGTGACAAGATTACGGTCAACTTTGAACATGCGGGGAAAATTGTCATCGACGGATCGATCATCCTGCTGTTGCGGGCAGTTGCCAATCGTGAAAAGCTAACAACCAATGGTTGAAAATACAAGAAATTTTTGTCGCTTAAGTGGTGCATCCCTGCCTGCGACCGCGTCATTTCGGGTCGTTTTGCCCAAATGAACGCCGTTCGCCGTCGATTTCAGGTCAAAATGGCGCAAACGGCTGCTGAAATTGCCGGGGCTCATCGGCTGCGTTATCGGGTTTTTGTCCGCGAAATGGGCGCAAAGGCAAGCGCCCTTCAGCACGCCCAAGGGATGGAGGAGGACGAATTTGACCCTTTTTTCGACCACCTTATCCTGATTGATAACAACCACAGCTCACCCGATCCGGCCGATCACGTCGTTGGGGTTTATCGCCTGATGCGCGGGGATGTTGCCGCCAAGGCCCTGGGATTCTATTCGGTGCGCGAATATGACCTAGGCAAGCTAACGGCATCGGGTCGCAACATCGTCGAACTTGGCCGTTCTTGTGTTGACGCCAAATATCGCGGTGGCACAGCAATCCTCAGCCTCTGGAATGGCGTCGCCGAATATGTGGCCAAAAACAACATTGAAATCCTGTTTGGCGTCGCCAGTTTTCCCGGCATTGACCCCAATTTGGTTGCCGATGCCTTGGCCAACCTGCATCGCAATTATCTGGCGCCCCAGGACATTCGGGTGCGGGCTTTGGAAGGCAAATATCTGGAAATGGCGCGACCCGCTGTTATAGCTATCGACCCGGCGAAGGCATTGCGTCAAACGCCGCCGTTGATCAAAGCCTATCTGCGCCTTGGCGGCTTTGTTGGCGATGGCGCGGTGATTGATTGCGATTTCAACACCATCGACGTCTGCCTGGTGATGGATACACAGCGCATGCAGGAACGCTATCGCAAATTTTACGCGCGTGATCCCAAGTGAACGACACTGTCAATCAGCACACATGGCGCGGGATGCCCGACCCGGTTGCACATGCCGTAACCTGGCGCCACGCCCCGCGACTGGCGCTGCGCCTCGTCGCGGTCTTGCTGAATACAGCGCTGCTTTTTGTCCCATATGTCTTGCTGCGATTGGTTGATCTGATCGTCCCATCACGTCAGCTTTCCCCCTACATTGCGCGAATTTGGGCGCGACTGAATCTTGAAATTATCGGCCTGCGGCTGGTTCGCCGCGGAAAATTGGCACCAAAAACCAAGGTTTTCGTCGCCAATCATTCGTCTTGGCTGGACATATGGGCCTTGCAGGCAGTTTTGCCGGGCTATTTCGTTGCCAAATCAGAAGTGCGAAGCTGGCCGCTAGTCGGATTTTTGGCCCGGCTTTCGGGTGCCGAATTCATCCAACGCAATCGTCGCCAATCGGCCAAGCATGCCAATCGCTTGCGCGAACGGCTGGACCTGGGTCATGCCTTGTGTTTCTTCCCCGAAGGAACCAGCACCGATGGCCTGCGCGTATTACCGTTCAAATCAACGCTGTTCGCCGCACTATTTGAATTTGGCCAGCATGCAGAACTACAGGTGCAACCCGTAAGCGTGCGCTACAAAGCCGACCGCGGCCTGCCGACGCATTTCTATGCGCTTTGGGGCGGGATGAGCCTGTTTCAACATTTGATCGGCGTGCTCAGCCATTCGCGCAACGGCAAACTTGAAATCACCTTGCACAAGCCGGTGAAGGTGCAGAGTTTTACCGATCGCAAAGCGCTTTCGAATTATTGCGAACAGGCCGTCCGCGAAGGTTTGGAACCAACCTAGCTCAACCGTGCCGCAAATGCCTTCAATGCCGCAACCGCGCCATCGCTATGCTTCCAGATTTCATCACCCAAGCAGATGAAATCCGCGCAGTGAACCAATTGGGCAACCGACTCCAAGCTTAGCCCGCCTTCGGCGACCACCGGCACCTCGATCATATCCGACCACCATTGGAACAGGTCCAATTCCGCCTTCACGCCGTCACCCAGCAACGGATCGGCAGTGATTGGGCCAAAAGCGACGTAATCGGCGGTCATTTCTGCGGCGCTCATCCCGACATGGCGCGACGATCCGCAATAAGCACCGATGATGCCGTCTTTGCCCAAGACCTTGCGCGCCTCGCGAATTTGCTTGGCGCCGTCGAGCAAATGCACGCCATCCAGACCCAAAGGTTGCACCAGGCGGTAATGGCTGTCGATCACCAGCGAAATGTCGCGGGCATGGGCAACGTCGCGCAGCACATCGGCGCTGTGCCGGATTTGCTCGGGCGTGCTTGCCGTAGTTGTCAGTCGCAGGCAGGCTATTTCCGCTGCGTCAAAAACCGCATGCAGAACCGCTGGAAAGGTTTCCAGATCCAGGTGCAGCGGCGTTTGCAGGTATATCTGCGGGCGGTTTTGATTGGGCAATTTCGACCTATCCGCTCAACTGCGCAAAATCGCGCGTCCGGCAAATATCGCCGCATCGCCCAGTTCCTGCTCGATGCGGATAAGTTGGTTATACTTGGCGATCCGGTCGGACCGCGACAAAGATCCGGTCTTGATCTGTCCGCAATTCGCCGCAACCGCCAGATCGGCAATCGTTGCATCTTCGGTTTCGCCAGAGCGATGCGACATCACCGAGGTGTAGCGCGCGCGATGCGCCATTTCGACGGCGGTCAGGGTTTCGGTCAGGGTGCCGATCTGGTTCACTTTCACCAGTATCGAGTTGGCGATGCCTTCGCTGATGCCGCGCGACAGCCGTTTTGGATTGGTCACAAACAGATCGTCGCCGACCAGTTGCGTCTTGCTGCCGATCAAATCGGTCAAGAGCTTCCAGCCTTCCCAATCATCTTCGGCCATGCCGTCCTCAATGGAAAGAATCGGATAATCGGCGGCCAGCCCGGCCAGAAACTTGGCATTTTCGGCCGAGGACATTTTCAGACCTTCGCCCTTCATGTTGTAGACGCCGTCCGTGTAATATTCCGTGGCGGCGCAATCGAACGCCAGGTACACTTCCTTGCCCGGCTTGTAACCGGCTTTCTCGATTGATTTCATAATGAAATCAATGGCATCTCTGGTAGAGCTAAGGTTTGGCGCAAAGCCGCCTTCATCGCCGACGGCGGTGTTGTGCCCAGCGTCATGCAGCTCCTTTTTCAGCGTATGAAAAATCTCCGATCCCATCCGCACCGCTTCGGCCAGCGACGGGGCCGAAACCGGCATGATCATGAATTCCTGAAAATCAATCGGGTTGTCGGCGTGCTCGCCGCCGTTGATGATGTTCATCATCGGCACCGGCAAAGTGCGGGCCTGGGTACCGCCGACATACCGATAGAGCGGCAGTGACACAAAATCAGCGGCTGCCTTGGCGACCGCCAAGGACACACCCAATATCGCGTTAGCAC
>JANMOK010000172.1:0-3975 GCA_031369165.1 Paracoccaceae bacterium | reverse complement strand
AACCCGCTGTATCCCACAGCGATGGTCATGTGTCCCTGTGGGGATGGGTTGTCGCACAACGCGGCCGAGACTATCAGCAAGGAATGGGCCGCCAAGGGCACTGACGTGCTGTTTCACGCGGTCGTCGAGACGGCGGAGGTTGTGGGATGAGCGTTCTTCGGTCGGGTAGCATCATGCTGTTATTTGCGACTTGCGGCACAATTGCGAGCGCGCAGTCGGAACTTACATGGACATCAGGCGCTGGCATGACTCTGTGCCGACAACTGCCCAGTTTGGCTGACACTGACCTAGTTCCATGGGTGCAAGGTTATTGGACAGGTGCGAACCTCTATCTTGGGGGCACGGACCTTTGTTTGGAAAGGGCGCAGATAGATAATTTAGGAATATCGGCGATAAGAACACTGATCGAAGTGCAGTGCGAACCGATCCCGGATCACCCAATTATGTTCGCAGCTTTCAACGCTTTAAAAGGCCTGCCGAAAATTGCCGGCGCTAAGGCAGCCGCTTGTGGAGAAAAATAAATTGACCACCATCATCGCCAACGGCACCATCGTCACCGCTGACCTCACCTACAAAGCCGACATCGCCATCGACAAAGGCAAGATCACCGCCATCGGCCCCAATCTCAAGGGCGACCAAACCCTCGACGCCACCGGCTGCTACGTCATGCCCGGTGGCATAGACCCGCATACCCATTTGGAAATGCCGTTCATGGGCACCTATTCATCGGATGATTTTGAATCTGGAACTAGAGCGGCACTATCTGGCGGCACCACGATGGTGGTCGATTTCGTCCTGCCCGGCCAAGGGCAGGGATTACTTGATGCGCAGCAGATGTGGCATAATAAATCTGGCCGCGCCAACTGCGATTACTCCTATCACATGGCGATTACTTGGTGGGGACAGCAAGTCTTTGACGAGATGAAAACCGTGGTGCAGGAGCGCGGCATCAACACCTTCAAACATTTCATGGCCTACAAGGGCGCGTTGATGGTCAACGATGACGAGATGTATGCCAGCTTCCGCCGCTGCGCCGAACTTGGCGCCCTGCCGCTGGTCCACGCCGAAAACGGCGATGTGGTGGCCGAGATGCAGGCCCGCCTTTTGGCTGAAGGCAATACTGGCCCCGAAGCCCACGCCTGGTCGCGCCCGCCGCAGGTTGAGGGTGAGGCAACTAATCGGGCAATCATGATTGCAGATATGGCGGGGGTGCCGGTTTATATAGTTCATACTTCTAGTGAAGATGCCCACGAAGCCATCCGCCGGGCGCGAATGAACGGTAAACGGGTCTATGGCGAGCCGTTAATACAGCATTTGACCTTAGATGATAGCGAATACGCCAATAAAGATTGGGATCATGCTGCCCGACGCGTGATGTCGCCGCCGTTTCGCAACAAGCGCCATCAGGACTCGCTTTGGGCCGGACTGGCCAGCGGTTCGCTGCAAGTCGTCGCCACCGACCATTGCGCTTTTACTACGGCACAGAAAAGGTTCGGAATCGGTGACTTTACCAAAATACCCAATGGAACCGGTGGGTTAGAGGATCGGATGCCGATGCTGTGGATGCATGGGGTCAATACCGGGCGGTTGACGATGAACGAATTTGTTGCAGTTACTTCGACCAATATTGCCAAGATACTTAATTGTTATCCAAAGAAGGGCGCGATTCTGGTTGGCGCCGACGCCGATCTGGTGGTTTGGGATCCGGAAAAGTCTAAAACCATCACCGCCAAAACTCAGCAATCTGCGATAGATTACAATGTGTTCGAGGGCAAGCAGGTCAAGGGACTGCCGCGCTATACCCTCACCCGCGGCTACGTCGCCATCGACGACGGCGCAATCAAGACCAAGGAAGGCCACGGCGAATTCGTGAAACGCCCGCCCAACACCGCCGTCAATCAGGCGCTGTCGAAGTGGAAACAGGTCTCCGCCCCGCGCAAAGTGGAGCGCACCGGCATCCCGGCGAGTGGGGTTTGAGGTTGACATTGTGTGTATTGACATTACATTGTGTGACATCCGCCCTGTGGCAGTACGCCGTCTCCCTCGCGATCACGGAGGCAGCCTAACCCGCAGGGCTTTTTCTTTGCCATGACAAAAGTTGCAATTCTTATTGACGGCGGGTTCTTCCTTAAGAAGCTGAAAACCGTTCAACCGAATGTGCTGGCGGCTGACCCGATTGCGGTTACCAAATCCATAGGATCCTTGGTCGGCAGCCACCTTAAACAAATCCACCAGACCCATGGCGGCAAAACTCATTGGGGGTTGCTGTATCGCTGCTTTTTTTACGACGCCAAACCTTACCTCAACAAGGTTCACACGCCTGTCGCCAAACGTCTCATCGACTACGCAAAATCAGATCAAGCTAGGTTCAGATTGGCATTGTTCGATCAACTCCGGCGCACGCCAAACTTTGCCGTCAGGCTTGGCGAGACGATTGCAAAACGTCACTGGATACTATCCGAAACCTCTCAAAAGGACTTGCTAAACGGTAAGCGTGACTGGTCTACTATTGTGGATGATGACTTCGTAACCGGCATTCAGCAAAAGGCCGTGGACATGCGGATCGGACTTGATATTGCCTCTATTTCGCTGAAAAAACAAGCAGATACGATTGTCCTCGTCACCGGCGATAGTGACTTTGTTCCGGCGGCAAAGCTGGCTCGACGAGAGGGTGTTCGCATCATCCTTGATCCCTTGTGGCAAGGCGTGCGGCCTGACCTTTTTGAACATATCGACCTGCTGCGGAGTGGTTTTCCAAAACCGGGTAAAGGCAGTGAAGGCCCCATTGTATGACCATCATCTCAGCCCACTCCCTCAACCTCACTTTCCAAACCAACGACGGGTCTGTGCAGGCTTTGCAGGACGTCTCGCTGTCCATCGTCAAAGGCGAGTTCGTTTCCTTCATCGGCCCTTCCGGCTGCGGCAAGACCACGTTCCTGCGGGTGGTCGCCGATTTGGAAAAACCGACATCGGGCAGCATGACCGTCAATGGCATGACGCCTTCGGAGGCCCGGCAGAAGCGGGCTTATGGCTACGTCTTCCAGGCCGCCGGCCTGTACCCTTGGCGGACCATTGCCGGCAACATCCGCCTGCCGCTCGAAATCATGGGCTATTCCAGGGCCGACCAACAGGACCGAACCGCCCGCGTCATCGACCTCGTCAACCTCAAGGGTTTCGAGAACAAGTTCCCCTGGCAGCTTTCCGGCGGCATGCAGCAACGCGCCAGCATCGCCCGCGCCCTCGCTTTCGACGCCGACATATTGCTGATGGACGAACCCTTTGGGGCGCTGGATGAAATCGTGCGCGACCATTTGAACGAGCAACTGCTAGACCTTTGGAAACGCACGCAAAAAACCATTTGCTTTGTCACCCATTCCATCCCCGAAGCCGTCTACCTTTCCACCAAAATCGTCGTGATGAGCCCGCGTCCCGGCCGGATAACCGACATCATCGACAGCTCGCTGCCCAAGGACCGCCCGCTGCATATCCGCGAAAGCGCTGATTTCCTCGCAATCGCCACCCGGGTGCGCGATGGGCTAAGATCGGGGCATGACCAAGTTGTGTGAAGTATTAATCTTTGGCCCCCTCAAGTATAGATTCGTGTGCACCGCGCGTGCACCGCGCGTGCACCGGGCGTGCATACGATTTGGCATCGCAACGGTTAATCGAATAGAGCGATTTGGCGGAAAAAATGCCACGTAAAGCCGAAGTGAAAGGCTGGGTCGATCCCGCGCAGGGTTATGCCACCTATCTGACAATCCGGCGCTGGATCATCACCCTGTGGGTCGCCGCTTTGGCGGCTTTAGGGGTTTTCGCGGCCCTGTCAGCGCTGCTGCCAAGCCAGCCGTGGCTGAAAGCCACCATTGCCGAAGGCTTGGTTCTGGCGGTTTTCTTCCTGATCGCGGCGCCGATTTTAGCCGCGCTGGCCTATTTTTACATGGGCCGCATCCTGAAATCACGCATGGCGGCAGAGGG
>JANMOK010000152.1:0-2330 GCA_031369165.1 Paracoccaceae bacterium | reverse complement strand
GTTAGTTCCGCTTACATATTGTAATTATTCTTGACTGGCAAAATAGCTGGTGAAAGTCAATAAACATTCAAGTCAAATACATTGGACAGGAGGCCAAACATGTTGGGAATATTTGCAGATATGATGCTGGTTGCGACATTTCAGGAACGCCACCTGATCGAATCCAGCCATGCTAGGCCGGTGATCCGGCACCGGCACTGGCGGTTCTGGTTCTTTTGAGACGATTTGGCCGGGGCGTTGCCGCGCCGGCCATTGGCATTTTCACCCCAGCGTTGGCATCGTAAACTGGGCGTCGTTGCGTTGGCCGTCGGGCCAGCGGGTGGTGGTGGTTTTGATACGGGTGTAGAAGCGCACACCTTCCATGCCGTGCATGTGGTGGTCGCCGAACATCGACGATTTCCAGCCGCCGAACGAGTGGAACGCCATAGGCACCGGGATCGGCACGTTGATGCCGACCATGCCGACCTCGATATCTTGGGCGAAGGCCCTTGCGGTATCGCCGTCACGGGTGAACACGGCAGTACCGTTGGCAAATTCGCAGCTGTGGATCAGATCAACTGCTTCCTTGTAGGAGTTGCGGCGCACCATGGTCAGGACAGGCCCGAAGATTTCCTCTTTCCAGACCGTCATGTCGGGGGTGGCGTGGTCGATCAATGTGCCGCCGAGGTAGTAGCCATTCTCATAACCCTGTTTGTCCTGGCGGAACTTGCGGCCATCAACGACGATTTTCGCCCCGGCGGCTTCGCCTGCATCGATATAGGCTTTCACCTTGTCGCGGTGCTGCGCGGTGACCAACGGGCCCATGTCGGAGGCGCGGTCGGCGGCGGGGCCGATTTTCAGGGCTTCGATTTGCGGGATCAGCTTTTTCACCAAAGCATCGGCGACGGCATCGGTGACGGGGACCGCGACCGAGATGGCCATGCAGCGTTCACCTGCCGAGCCGTAAGCCGCGCCCATCAGGGCCGATACGGCCATGTCAATATCGGCGTCGGGCATGATGATCATGTGGTTTTTTGCGCCGCCCAACGCCTGCACCCGTTTGCCGTTGGCGATGCCGGTAGTCTGGATGTATTGCGCAATCGGGGTGGAGCCGACAAAGGAAACCGCTTTGACATCGGGGTGGTGCAGCAGGGCATCGACCGCCTCTTTATCGCCGTGCACGACGTTGAACACGCCTTTGGGCAGGCCCGCCTCGGTCAGCCATTCGGCGATCAGCAGGCTTGCCGACGGGTCGCGTTCGGAGGGTTTGAGAATGAATGTGTTGCCGGTGGCCAGCGCGATGGGGAACATCCACATCGGCACCATGGCGGGGAAGTTGAACGGGGTGATGCCGGCGACGACGCCGAGCGATTGGCGGATTGAGTGGCTGTCAACGCCGGTGCCGACGTTTTCGGAGAATTCACCCTTGAGGAAATGCGGGGCGCCGACGGCGAATTCGACCACTTCGAGGCCGCGGGTGACTTCGCCGACCGCGTCATCGTGGGTTTTGCCGTGTTCGGCGGAGATCGATTCAGCGAGGATGGCGAGGCGGTCCCAGAGGATGTTTTTGAACTTGTCCAGGATGCGGGCGCGTCTTAGTGGCGGCGTTTTCGACCAAGCGGGCCAGGCCGCTTTGGCGGCGGCAACTGCTGAGGCCATTTCGGCGGTGGAGGCCAGCGGGACGCTGTGGTCGCTGTCACCAGTGGCGGGGTTAAACACGGGTTGTGAACGGCCGGATGTGCCTGCAACTTTTGCGCCGTTGACGTAATGCGATAGCTCGGTCATTTTATGCCTCCCATTTTGCTGGAATGCTTTTCGCATGTTAAAATCTGTAACTCAATGCTATGATTTGGGGAACTGTTATGCAAATTTGTGCATAAGGAGGTGGGATGGACTGGGATGATGGCAAGCTGTTTCTGGCTGTGGCGCGGGCCGGGCAAATGTTGGGGGCGGCGCGGACCTTGGGGATCAATCAGGCGACGCTGAGTCGGCGGGTGTCGGCTTTGGAAGCGGCTTTGGGGACCAAGCTGTTGGTGCGGCGGACCAACGGCTGTGAGCTGACCGATGAGGGGACGGCGTTTATGGAGACGCTGGAACGGGTAGAGACCGAGTTTATTCACGCGCGGTCTACCTTGCAAAAGGCGGATTCGACGGTGTCAGGAACGGTGCGGATCGGCGCACCGGACGGGTTTGGCGTGGCGTTTTTGGCGGCGCGACTGCGGTTGCTGGCCGAACGGCACCCCGATTTGGCGATTCAACTGGTGCCGGTTCCAAGGTCGTTTTCTTTGTCGCGGCGCGAAGCCGATATTGCGGTGATGGTGGGAAGGCCGGAACAGGGGCGGTTGGTGGCG
>JANMOK010000141.1:0-5300 GCA_031369165.1 Paracoccaceae bacterium | reverse complement strand
CTTGTTTCGCGGTTGTCATTCCAATCACTCCCTACAGTGCATTTGCGGGCATAATACCACAATCCCAACCTCACGCCACCTTGTCCTGCAACTCTCCATCCTCATCCTCACCCCGTAACTGGCTGGCCCACATCGCGGCATAACGGCCGCCCTTGACCAACAAAGCCTCATGTGTGCCCTGCTCGGTCACCCGACCTTTTTCCAGCACCACAATCCGGTCGGCGTCGACGATGGTGGACAGCCGGTGCGCAATCGTGATCACGGTGCGCCCCTTGCCCATCAGCCGCAACGAGTCCTGAATTTCGCGCTCGGTCTCGGTATCCAAGGCCGACGTCGCCTCGTCCAGCAACAGGATCGGCGGGTTTTTCAGCAACGTCCGGGCAATCCCCACCCGTTGCTTTTCCCCACCAGACAGTTTCAACCCGCGTTCACCGACCACCGTCTCAAACCCGTCCGGCAGCGAGACAATGAAATCATAAATCTGCGCCGCCTTCGCCGCATCGTGCATTTCCGCAACCGAAGCAGAGGGCCGCCCATAGGCGATATTGTAACCAATCGTATCGTTGAACAGCACCGTATCCTGCGGCACCATGCCAATGACCGAGCGCAGGCTTTCCTGTGTAACATCACGCACATCCTGCCCATCGATCAGCAACCGGCCCTTTTGCACGTCATAAAACCGAAACAACAACCGTCCGATGGTTGATTTGCCCGACCCCGAAGGCCCGACAACCGCAACCGTCTGACCAGCCTCAACCACCATATCCAACCCGAACAATATTTGCCGCTCTGCTTCATAGGAAAAGTCGATCTTATCAAACTGCAACCTCCCGCCCGAAACCTTCAATGGCAAAGCCCCCGGCTTGTCCTTGATCTCGGCTGGCTGCTCCAAAAGTTCAAACATCTCGCGCATATCGACCAAAGCCTGGCGAATTTCGCGGTAAACCGTGCCGAGAAAGTTCAGCGGCAGGGTGATCTGGATCATGTAGGCGTTGACCATGACGAAATCGCCAACAGTCAAATCGCCCGCCTGCACCCCCATCGCCGCCAGCACCATGACAATCACCAAACCCGTGGTGATCAGCAGGGTTTGCCCCATGTTCAAATAAGTCAGCGAGATATTGGTCTGGTTCGCCGCCACTTCATAATCGCGCATCGAAAAATCATAACGTTCGGCCTCGCGCTTTTCAGCACCAAAATATTTCACCGTCTCGAAATTCAACAGTGAATCAATCGCCTTCTGGTTCGCCTCGGTATCGCGCTGGTTCATCCGCTTGCGGATCGCCACGCGCCATTCGGTGATCTTGAAGGTGAACCAAGTGTAAATCCAAATCGTCACCGCCACGACCGCCAGATAGCGCCAGTCAAACACCCAGAACAAAATGCCCAGCACCAGCAGCAATTCCAAAATCAGCGGACCAATCGAGAAAATCAGGAACCGAAGCAGGAAATCGACACCCTTGACGCCGCGCTCAATAATCCGGCTCAAGCCGCCGGTCTTGCGGGTGATGTGGTAGCGCAGCGACATCGCGTGAATATGTTGGAACATCTCCAGCGCCAGCTTCCGCAGCGCCCTCTGGCCAACGCTGGAAAAAATCGCATCACGCAATTGCGCGAACAACACCGCCAACAGCCGGGTCACGCCATAGGCGACAACCAGGCCCACGGCACCGGCAACCATCATATACGTGCCCGCACCCTCCGCCGCATTCGGAGCCAAGGCATCGACCACACCTTTGAAGAAAAACGGGTTGATAACCGTTACGGCCTTACCGACAAGAAGCGCGACCAGCGACAGAACCACGCGCACTTTCACGCCGGTTTCGCCTTCCGGCCACAGATACGGCATCACTTTGACGATGATACTCATGCCGCTGCGACGGGCAGCAGGCTCGGTTGGAATATCGGTCATCAGCGCTCCGGTTTTATCTGTTCAAACACAGATAGGACTGCCCGAAAGCAACTTCTAGTCACCGTACGCTAGTTTTTTGGAATATCGAAAATCTGCCCCGGAAAGATCAGATTCGGGTCGCCAATACTGTCCTTATTGGCGGCAAAAATCTGGGTGTATTGAATGCCCGAACCATAGATTTCGCGCGCCATAACCCACAAAGTATTCCCCGGTTGCACCGTCAGCTTGCCATTCGCCATTTGCAAAAACGGCGCGATGTTTTCGGGGTATTCTTTCTGGAACGGCGTTGACGCCCGCGACGTCACGGCCCCATCGGGGCCAATTTCATCAACCCGCAGAATATATCGGCCCGCCGCAACCTGATCGAGCTTGATCTCCCAGGCACCGCTATCCGTGGTCTGGCCCGACACCGCAAACACGTCGTCCACATAGACTCGAACTTCGCTCAATGGCTGCGCTCGCCCGGCTAAAATCGCCTCACCCGCCTTGTCATAGGAAATAGAATCCAAACTCACCTGATCGGGCACCGCCAACCCGCCCGGTTGCAGGACTTTGATCGACTGTTCCGTCGCGCTCACCACGGCAGGGGCCGCGATTTCGCCTTCCGGCGCCTGCGGCGTCAACACCAACACCGTGTCCGCTGATACAAGATCAACGCCAACTTCGTCTTCGACAACGGCTTGAATCGCCTGCGATCCCGGTTCCTCACCGGTCTCTACAAACGCCACAAATTCGCCCTTGGCACTGGCGGTTGCCGTTGCGACCGTTTCGCCGTCAATCTTGATCGCCACTTCGCTATTGGGCTCCGCCGTGCCGGCGATAACAGCTGATCCACCCGGCTCGACCCGCACAAGGTCCAGCGACGGCGCGGTTCCCGTCGCAGGCTCTGCCGAAGCGACCTCGACCACGGGCGCTTCCGCAACTTCTTCCGCCGCTGGTTGCACGGCAACTACCACAGCCTCAGTCACTGGCTCGGCCGCTGCCTCGGCCACCGGTGCAACAGCCACCTCGGTCTCCGGTTCAACCACCACCTCGGCCTCCGGCTCAACCGCCGCTTCGACCACTTGCTCTACCACCGCCTCGGCCACCGGCTCAACGGCAGCTTCAACCACCACCTCGGCCGCGGGCGCAGCTGCGGCGTCCACGACCGGTTCAACAGCCGCTTCAGCCACCGGTTCGACAGCGATTTCCGCTGTTGCTTCGCTGGCAACCTCAGCCACAGGTTCGGCGACCGATTCCGCCGCAACCGCGAGCGCTTCTTCTTCGACCACCGGTGCCGCTTCGGCGATATCGGCCAACGGCGGGGTTTCAGCTTGCAGCGGCACAGCCAACTCGGTCACCGCGTCTTCAATGACAACTTCTACCGGCCGATTTGTCGCCCAGATCAAACCACCAACTGCGGCAACGCCCACCACGCCAACAGCACCCCATTTATATTGATTCAAAAGCTGCGTCAGCGTCGCCATTCATTCCCCCGGTGCCAGTTCGTCTGATCCGCTCAAATGCGAAGTCGCCCCTCGACCTGCCAAGCGAAAATGCTACTGTGCAATCAACAGTTTGCGGCAAAACACCCATCATAACAAGTCAGGACACTGTTCTTTGTCACCAATTCCCCAAAAATCCGTCTGCATATACTGCGGCTCGCGCCCGGGGCACGACCCCGAATACATGAATGCAGCGACGGAACTGGGCACCGCTCTGGCAAAGTCTGGCTTGCGTCTTGTCTTTGGCGCGGGCGATGTCGGTCTGATGGGTGCGGTCGCGCGCGCCGCCCAAATCGCCGGAGGTGACACTTTCGGCGTCATACCGACACATCTTTTGCGCAAAGAGGCCGGCAAACGCGACCTGACGTCTTTTGTCATCACCGAAACCATGCACGAGCGCAAAAAGGTGATGTTCATGAACGCCGACGCCATCGTCACCCTGCCCGGCGGCCCCGGTTCGCTGGACGAATTGTTCGAAGTATTGACTTGGCGCCAGCTTGGTCTGCACGCCAAGCCGGTGTTCCTGCTCAACACCAACGGCTATTGGAACCCGCTGCTCGCCCTGATCGACCACATGATCGACCAGAAGTTCGTCGAACCGCCGTTCCGCGACTTTTTTGAAGTTTCCGAAAATGTGCCGACCCTTATGGATCGGCTCACCTCTGCTCTAGGCTGATTGCAGTTTCAGGAAAAAATTCACTTCAACCGCGACGCCACGTTTTCCCAATCCACCAGATTATCGAGGAAATTGCTGATATAGGCCGGACGCTTGTTGCGGAAATCGATGTAATAGGAATGCTCCCACACGTCACACCCCAGCAGCGCCGTCTCGCCAAAGCACAAGGGATTGACACCGTTTTCGGTCTTGGTCACCTTCAGCGCCCCATCCTGGTCCTGCACCAGCCAGCACCAGCCCGCCCCGAACTGGCCGGCGCCTGCGGCACCAAAATCGGCTTTGAACTTCTCGACCGAACCAAACGCACCAACAATCGCCTTTTCCAGCGCACCCGGCATAGATCGACCTTTCGGCCCCATCATTTTCCAGAATTCGTTGTGGTTCCACAATTGGCTGATGTTGTTGAACAAACCCGACTGCGCCACCGCGCCGGCCTTATAGGTCGCCATTACAATCGCCTCCAGCGACTTGCCGTCATGGCCCGACCCGTCCAGCAACTTGTTGCCGTTGTCGACATAGGCCTTGTGGTGCAGGTCGTGGTGAAACTCCAAAGTCTCCTTCGACATGCCGCCAGCGGCCAAAGCATCGTGCGCATAAGGAAGATCGGGAAGTAAGTATGCCATGATTGCACCTTTCTGATGTTAAACCCAAGCGAGTCACCCCGCCGCTTGCCGGCAATTCTATCGCAGCCGAATTCAAGACGAAATGCTGAATTCCGTCACTTTCAACACCGGCAGTCCGCCGTTGGTTCCACAACTTGCCTTTGCAGGCGCAAATTCCATCAAGTGGGTCTCAAATGGCGATCAAAGCCGCGCCCACGCGGCGGCCTTCGTTCAGCAAAACATTGTAGGTCCGGCAAGCCGAGGGCGTCGACATGAACTCCACCCCAAGCCCGGCGGCAACCAGCACATCGCGGAACCCAACCGGGATGGCCGTGATTTCGGCACCGGTCCCGACCAGGACGACGTCCAGTCCATCGGCGACAGTCGTGAACAATCCCGGTTCAGTAAACCCGCCCCAGGCCACTGGCCCATTTGGCAACATCGCCAAAGCGCCGTCGAATTTCACCCCACCAACCCGAAAGAACCCCGGCCCATACCCGTCAATCGGTTTGGCCCCGCCAAAGTCGATCTCGGTTATCCGCATCAGGCATCAATTCCAGCGAACTGCGTTCCCGCCGCCCCGTCCTGTTTACTCCAGTCTCGCTTGACGCCCAACCACAGCACCA
>JANMOK010000134.1:0-5229 GCA_031369165.1 Paracoccaceae bacterium | reverse complement strand
CATGTGGTCCCAAATACTGCGCGGAACGGTTTTGATTTCGGTCGGTGTCGGCAGGATGTCGCGGCGGATATGGCCGTTAAACAGGCTGGAGATTAGCCAGATTAGAAATACGGCAGCGAATATCCAAGCGAAAAAGAAATGCACCACGCGGGCGGTGGCGAGCGAGCGGAACGAGGGGATTGTGGCCCAATCCGGGAAGGCGCGGTTGCGCAACTGGCCGCGTTCCTCGCTGACCCCCAGAATGCCGGTGGTATCGAACTTCGTCCCGAAAATTTCGGTATAGCCGGTGGTTGTGCCATCGGCGGCTTGCTCGGCCCCGATGCGCAGCACATCATTGTCGAACTCGAACCCCGATTGCTCGCCGATATACAGCGCCGGATGGGCGTTGAAAATGTTGAGGCCAGACAGCAGCAGAAAGAACAGGCAGAGCGCCCAGACCCAATGGGTAAGTCGTGCGACCAAGCGGTGGCGGTAAATTAGCGGATGCGCGTTGCTCATGGCGGCTTCCTTGCTGCGTCGTTGGATCATGTAACGCAAATCAGCTGAAACAAGTTTCACATTGCAGCGACGCCGTGTTACCGCGCCGCTGGACTTGAGGGCGAGCCGCCCTTATCTGTCCGCCATCATGGCTGTCAAATCCGATCCCAATTCCAAAGTCGCCGCGGAAAACCGCAAGGCGCGGCACAATTATTTCATCGAAAGCGATCTGGAATGCGGCATCATGCTGGAAGGGTCCGAGGTTAAATCCTTGCGACTGGGGCATGCCAATATCGGCGAAAGCTATGCTTCGGTTGAAAACGGCGAGTTATGGCTGATCAACGCCCATATCCCGGCCTATGTGCAGGCCAAGACCTTCACGCATGAGGAACGCCGCCGCCGCAAACTGCTGGTCAGCCGCAAACAACTGGCGAAACTGTGGCAAGGCGTGGGCCGCGAAGGCATGACGCTGGTGCCGCTGACCCTGTATTTCAACGAAAAGGGCCGGGCGAAGCTGAAACTGGGCGTGGCCAAAGGCAAGAAGCAGGCGGACAAGCGCGAGACCGAGAAGCAGCGCGATTGGGCGCGGGATAAGGCGCGGCTGATGCGGGAGAAGGGGTGATTCACCTGCTTCCCTGACTTTGCTAAACGCGCTATCTTCCACCCCAAAGGAGCAAGCCGATGCAGACCGCTAAGCAAGACGTCGAAGCTATGATAAAAGCATTGCCGGACGATGCGACGTTTGAGGATATGCAGTATAAACTTTATGTGCTCGAAAAGATCCATGAGGGACAGAAATCTATCTCTGAACATGGTGGTGTTTCGCAAGAAGACGCGAAAAAACGGATGAGCAAGTGGCTGCAAGACTGATTTGGTCACCGAGTGCGCTGGATGATCTCAACGATATTCTAGAATATATAGCCAAGGAATCGCCTAAGTATGCCGCGATGGTCGGCAGGCGGATGTTCGCCCGGACAGATCGTTTGCCAGAGAACCCGAAACAAGGTCGACGGGTACCGGAATATGACGGCGAAATGGAATACCGTGAAGTATTTGTGCACCGATGGCGGTTAATTTACGAATTGTCCGACGAAAGAGTTACAATTATTACGGTCATTCACGGCGCACGACTTTTGGAACTCGCCGACCCGCAATGACTTTTTGAAGTTTCCTGAAGCTGCATTTCAACGAAAAGGCTCGCGCCAAGTTGAAGCTGGGTATGGTTAAGGCGAAAAAGCAACCGGATTGGCGCGAGACCGGACCGTTGGGCCGTGCCCAATATCTTGTGGATAACCGCCCTTACCTCGCCATATGCGGCCCTTTGCGGTTGACTTGATCGCCCCCAAAGCGAATCCTGCGCGACCAAGAATCATCAAGGCCAACCCGTTGCAATTCACCCGCCTGCGCCTTTTGGGCTTCAAGTCCTTTGTCGATCCGACCGAACTGGTGATTGCGCCGGGGCTGACGGGTGTGGTCGGGCCGAATGGCTGTGGCAAGTCGAACCTGCTGGAGGCTTTGCGTTGGGTGATGGGTGAAAACCGCGCCAGCGCCATGCGCGGCGACGGGATGGACGACGTGATTTTCGCGGGTGCCGCGTCGCGTCCGGCGCGCAACTATGCCGAGGTGATGCTGGCCATCGACAACAGCGACCACGTCGCGCCTTTGGCGTTCAACGAGGCCGAGCAGATCGAGGTGATCCGCCGCATTACCCGCGACGCCGGGTCGGCGTTTCGCACCAACGGCAAGGAAGCCCGTGCCCGCGACGTGCAGATGCTGTTCGCCGATGCCTCGACCGGGGCGCATTCGCCCAGTCTGGTGCGTCAAGGGCAGATCGCGGAACTGATCAACGCCAACCCAAAGGCGCGGCGCCGGGTGTTGGAGGAAGCGGCGGGGATATCCGGCCTGTATCAGCGGCGACACGAGGCGGAACTGAAGCTGAAAGCGACCGAAGTCAATCTGGCGCGGGTCGCCGATGTTCTGGAGGCTTTGGACAGCCAGTTTCGCGCCCTCGAACGGCAGGCGAAACAGGCGGCGCGGTATCGGGAAATCGCCGATGAGCTGCGACTTGCCGAAGGGTTATTGTTGTATCGCCGCTGGCGCGAGGCGGAAACGGCGCGAGAAAATTCAGTCGCAGCTTTGACCTTGGCGGTGCGGGCGGCGGGCATTGCGGCAACAACTGCGGCATCGTGCACGACAGTGCGATTCACCGCCGAAACCCGCATTCCTCCGTTGCGTGAAGAAGACGCAATTGCCGCGGCTTTGGTACAAAGATTGACCCTGGAACGCGCTGCTTTGAACGATCAGGAGGCGCGGGCCAGACAGGCGATCGTTTCGATTTCCCGTGATTTGCAACAGTTAGTTGCGGATCGTGAGCGCGAAACCGGCCTCAATCGCGACGCCACCGAAACGATTGCGCGGCTCAAAGGCGAGGCGGTTTCTTTAGAGGAAGCCGCGCTGGGCCACGAGACAAGGCTCAATGCCGCGCGCCTTGAGGCGACATCGGCGGCGACGGCGCTTAGCGAAGTTGAGGCGGCGCTCGATGCCGCGACGGGTGATGCCGCACGTTTGGCCGCTCGGCACAATGCAGCGTCGCGTCGGCTGGATGAGGCAAAGGTGACTTCAGCCAAGCTGGAAGGCGAACTCGCATCGGCTTTGAGCGCCGTTGCTGCGGGCGAAAGCGACCTTTCTACCGCACAAGACGCTCGGGATTTGTCGGTCACTGCTGAAGCTGAGGCGACTTTGGCTGCCGCCAGCGCCGAAAAGGCTTTGGCCTTGGCCGAAGCGGCGCGAGCAGAGGCGCTAGCGGCTGATTATGACACGCGATCAGCCTTGTCCCAGGTCGAGGGTGAGTTGCGGGCCTTGGAAGGCGAGCGCACTGCTCTGGCAAAGCTGATCGAGCGGGATCGAGGCGGCAAGGGGCAGGTCTTAGACCAGATTCGTGCACAAAAAGGCGTTGAGGCGGCCTTGGGCGCGGCTCTGGGCGACGACCTGAAAGCGCCCGAAATTGCGCCGGATGGGGCAACCGGCTGGGTGGTTTCGGGACAGGTTACGGCGGGAGCATTGCCGCACGGTGCAGAACCCCTGGCAAAGTTCGTGACTGGTCCAGCGGTCTTGTCACCGCGACTGGCACAGACCGGATTGGTGGCGCGAACCGATGGCAATCGGCTGCAGGCACAGCTTTCGCCGGGCCAGCGACTGGTCAGCATCGAGGGCGATTTGTGGCGCTGGGATGGGTTCCGCGTGCATGCCGAGGACGCCACATCATCAGCCGCTTTGCGTTTGCAGCAGATGAATCAACTGGCCGAACTGGAAGCTGTCTGCGGTCGGGTTGGACAGCAAACGGCCAATGCCCGAAACGCGCATGCCACCTCAAAACTGCGCCTGGAAAATGACCAAGCCGCCGAACAATCGGCCCGGCACTTGCGCCGCGAGAATGACGAAAAAGCCACATTGGCGACGCGTGCTTTGAGCCGGGCGGAAGCGGATTTGGGCATGTTGACCGGACGTTTGGATACGTTGCGGCTGACAGTTGCCCGGCGACGGGAAGAAATGGTGCTGGCTTCGGATGCCTTGCGCGATGCACAAGCGGGTTTGGGTGATTTGGGTAATCTGTCGGCCGCGCAGAACTCAGTTGAAGCGCACCGAATTGCCGTGGAAGCCGCCCGGCTGGCCATGATGACCAAGCGCACAATGGCCGACGAATTGCGCCGTGAGGGTGAGGCACGGGTACAACGGACAGGTGAGATCAAGCGCGAGACGGCCAATTGGGCGGCTCGCCGCGATTCGGCTGGTGCGCGGTTGACCCAGCTAGACGACCGCATCAACGCCGCTGCGACGCGGCTGGAATCCGCCAAGGATGCACCTGACGCCATTTTGGCCAAGCAGACCGAATTGGAGAAATATTCGGAGAAATCGGAAACGCGCCGCAAAGCTGCGGCCGACGCTTTGGCGGTGGCCGAGAATGCCTTGCGAGGGGCCGAAAACGACGAACGCGCTGCAGAACGTGCGGCGTCTGAAACACGGGAAAGCCGGGCTCGGGCCGAAGCTGTGACTGAGGCGGCTTTGGCGCAGGTCAAGGCGGCTGAGGAGCATATGCTGGCGGAAACCGAACTTTCGCCCGTTCAGTTGCAGGAGAAATTGGCGGTTGATCCGGCGTCGATGCCCGCTTCCGAGGTGATCGAGATTGATGTTGGTCGATTACGTCGACAACGCGAGGCGTTGGGTGCGGTCAACTTACGCGCGGAAGAGGACGCCCGCGAAGTGGGCGAAGAAGCGGAACGTTTGCGTGCCGAGAAGGCCGATCTCGAAGCAGCGATTGCCAAGCTGCGGCAAGGCATTTCCGGCTTGAACCGCGAAGGTCGGCAGCGGTTACTGGATGCATTTGAGGTGGTGAACAAGAACTTTGGCCAGTTGTTCAAAACCTTGTTTGGCGGTGGCGAAGCGCGGCTGCAATTGGTCGAAAGCGACGATCCGCTGGAAGCCGGTCTGGAAATCATGTGCCAGCCGCCGGGGAAAAAGCTGTCGACCCTGTCGCTGCTTTCCGGCGGTGAACAAACTTTGACGGCATTGTCGTTGATCTTTGCCGTATTCAAAGCCAACCCCAGCCCCATTTGTGTGCTTGACGAGGTTGACGCGCCGTTGGACGACGCCAATGTCGGGCGGTTCTGCGACCTCTTGGACGAGATGACCCGTATCACCCAGACCCGTTTCCTGATCATCACCCACCACGCCGTGACCATGAGCAGGATGGAC
>JANMOK010000080.1:0-3306 GCA_031369165.1 Paracoccaceae bacterium | reverse complement strand
CGACAATCGCCCGACCGAAAGCGGAACCGAAGCCTGATTCGGGTTTCGTTCGGTTCGGCATTGCCGAGCGCGCCGGAAACGACTAAAGACTGCGGCGTGCAAGCGCCAAGCAGCACCCGTAGCTCAGCTGGATAGAGCGCTGCCCTCCGAAGGCAGAGGCCGGGGGTTCGAATCTCTCCGGGTGCACCAAATTTCAATAGGACATTGTTGGTTTGAAAAAGTCGGTGGCAGTGAACAATCTTGGGGAACTATTTCAACTCGATCCGGCGGTAACTTTTCTCAACCACGGGTCTTTCGGCGCCTGCCCGCGATCCGTTTTTGCCGCCTATCAGTATTGGCAGGCGAAGCTGGAACGTCAGCCAGTGGCGTTTCTGGATCCAAATCGAGATTTTTCCGACAATATGCGGC
This sequence comes from Paracoccaceae bacterium, assembly GCA_031369165.1. Lineage (GTDB taxonomy): Bacteria > Pseudomonadota > Alphaproteobacteria > Rhodobacterales > Rhodobacteraceae > JANMOK01. Next base: position 2,898 of record JANMOK010000080.1, on the reverse strand, counting down.
ACGCACGCCGCGCCTTGGCAGGCGAACTTGGCACCAATGCGGAAAACCTTGTTGGCCTGACCAACGCCACGCAATCCTTGAACATCGTGGCGCAGTCGCTGTTCCTGCGCCAAGGCGATGAAATTCTGACGACCGAGCACGAATATGCCGCGTTGGAAAAGGTCTGGACCTATGTCGCGCGGCGCAGTGGCGCTCGGATCGTAGTCGCGAAAATGTCCTTGCCGCTGACTGACGAGACGAATTTTACCCAAAGCATCCTGAACGCCATTACCGAGCGCACGCGGGTTCTGTTTCTCAGCCAAATATCCTCGGCTACCGCGCTGTTGCTTCCAATCGCGGCGGTACTGCAAGCGGCGCGACAACGCGGAATTTATTCCATTGTTGATGGTGCACATGCACCTGGACAAATTCCAATTGATCTTGACGCACTGGGTGCGGATTTTTATGCCGGGAATTGTCATAAATGGCTTATGGCCCCCAAAGGATCGGCGTTCCTTTACGTGCGTCCGGAACTGCAACACTTGATTTCTCCGTTGGTTATTAGCCACGGATGGAGCGAAACTGCCAATTCCGCAAATTCTTCGGGCCCATTTGGCAATTCGAGTTTTGTCGATAGTTTGGAAGTGCAGGGCACCCGAGACCCTTCCGCGTGGCTTTCCGTTCCGGCCGCCATCGCGTTTCGACGCCAATATTCCTGGGACGATGTTGCCCTGAATTGTCAGACCCTTGCGCAAGAGACGGCGCAGCGCATCGCTCAAATAACCAGGCTTGCGCCGCTAAGTTCTCACGAATTTTGCGCGCCACAAATGGTGGCAATCCCGCTGCCCGATTGCGATACAGTCGAACTTCAGCGCGTATTGCTCGACAAATATTCAATCGAAATTCCGTGTTATCGCTGGCAAAACCGTTGCTTGGTTCGCCTTTCCGTGCAAGGCTATAACACGCGGCAGCACATGGATGCTTTGGTGAACGCGCTGCGTGAATTGTTGCCTCTTAGCTGATGTTCGCCCGCGCCCGCGGTCTGGAGTCGTTGCGCTCATCCGCGAAAATTGTCGCGGGCAGCGGGTCGAATCCCCGGATCAAATCCGCGCCTTTTTCGCCAACCATGATTGTCGGCGCATTGGTATTGCCCGAAGGAATGCGCGGCATGATCGAGGCGTCACAAATGCGCAATCCGTCAATGCCGTGTACTTTCAAGTCCAGATCGACGACGGCCATCGCATCGCTTCCCATCTTGCACGTGCCCACCGGGTGATGATCCGTCTTGGCATTAGCGCAGCCATAAGCAAACAAGTCAGCGTCGCTAACCAGATTGGGCCCGGGCAATCGTTCGGCCATGACATAGGGTTGCAATGCCGCTTGCTGCATGATCTCGCGCGCCAAGCGCAACCCTGCCAACGACATCGCCTTGTCGTGTGGGTCGGACCAATAGTTCGGATCAATCAAGGGTGCCGCCGCAAGGTCGTTGCTGGCCAAGCGCACCGTCCCGCGCGAACGTGGGTGCATATAGGCGGAATTGAGGGTGACTCCGGCGTTTTTAAGCCGTGCAACCCCCGCCTCAATGCCTGACCCAAGGCCCAGATGGAACTGGATGTCGGGGCTGCGCGCGTCGGGATCGGCATACCAAAACCCGCCGGTTTCAAACAGGCTGGAGGCAACCGGGCCGGATTTGAACAACAAATACTGCAAGCCTGCCCAAATTGTGCGGTGCAACTTGGCAACGCCGTCATAGGTATGGTCGCCGGTGCATTCGCAAATGACAAACAGATCAAGGTGATCCTGCAGGTTACTGCCGACACCGGGCAGGTCGTGGTGAACCGGAATACCCAGCGATTTCAAGTGATCGCCCGGCCCAATGCCTGATTGCAGCAGTAGTTTGGGCGAGCCGATTGCACCCGACGACACAATCACCTCGCGGTTGGCGTGGATAATTGCAGGCCCCGATTTGGAGTCAATTTCCACCCCGACGGCGCGCTGCTTTTCCACCAGAATACGGGTGGCCTGCACACCCATCCGGATGGTCAAATTGGAACGTTCCAAATTTGGTCTCAGGTATCCACTCGACGCCGATGACCGCATCCGGTTTTTTTGGGTTAATTGATAGAACCCCAATCCGCCCTGCTGCTTGCCGTTGAAATCTGGATTGTAAGGTATGCCCAGTTCCTGACCTGCACGAATAAAGGCATCGCATATTGGCAAGGCAGATACCGGCATCGACACGCCCAGTGGCCCGCCATAGGAATGGAAATCGTCGTTGAAACGCTGGTTATCCTCGGCGCGTTTGAAATAGGGCAAGACATGGCGGTAATCCCAGCCTTCGCAGCCATCTTCCCCGGCCCAAAGGTCATAGTCATTGCGGTTGCCGCGCGAATAAAGCTGGGCATTGATCGTCGATCCACCACCGATAATCTTGGCTTGGGTATAGCGCAAAACCCGGTCCTTCATGTGCTTTTGCGGCACGGTTTCCCAGCCCCAAGAGCCCATTCCCTTGGTCATCTTGGCAAAACCAGCGGGCATCTTGTACAGCGGATGCCGGTCCGATCCGCCGGCTTCCAGCAATAACACGCTCACCGACGGGTCTTCGCTCAGGCGCGCCGCAAGCACGCACCCTGCCGACCCGCCGCCAGTGATGATGTAGTCATAGCCGCGCAACCGAAAGCCCCCCGTCGGCGTTGATGATCGTGCCGGTGGCGAAGGCGAAAGAACCAGACGCCAATGCGCCAACGATGCTGCCAATGTCACCGGGCTGGCCCCAGCGGTTCTGCGGAACCAGTCCTCGCGCAATTGCGGCGTCGTATTTGGATTTCACGCCCACTGTCATCCCAGTTTCGATGATGCCGGGGCGAACTTCGAAAACGGCGATGCCCTTGCCCGCCAGCATGACGGCAAGACCCTGCG
>JANMOK010000078.1:0-9078 GCA_031369165.1 Paracoccaceae bacterium | reverse complement strand
ATCAGTTCCATCCCGTTTTTGACATTGTCCGGAATCTCGGCCAAATCCTTGACGTTTTCTTTCGGGATCAGCACCGTCTTGATGCCGCCGCGCAGCGCCGCCAGCAGCTTCTCTTTCAGGCCGCCAATCGGCAGCACATTGCCGCGCAAGGTCACCTCACCCGTCATCGCCACGTCGCGGCGCACCGGTATCTGCGTCAGCACCGACACGATTGAAGTTACCATCGCAACACCCGCGCTCGGGCCATCCTTCGGCGTCGCTCCTTCGGGCACATGGACGTGAATGTCCAGTGTCTCGAACGCGGGCGGCTTGATGCCAAGCTCCGGCGATTTCGAGCGCACATAACTGGCCGCCGCCTCGATGGATTCCTTCATCACATCGCCCAATTTGCCGGTGGTTTTCATCCGACCCTTACCGGGCAAACGCAACGCCTCGATCTGCAACAAATCGCCACCGACCTCCGTCCAAGCCAGCCCGGTCGTCACCCCAACCTGATCGCTTTCTTCGGCCAAGCCATAGTTGAACCGCTGCACACCCAGCATGTCGCCCAGATTTTCCGGCGTCACCACAACCTTCGTGGCTTTGCCCTTCACAATCTCGGCTACCGCCTTGCGGCAAAGCTTGGCAATCTCGCGTTCCAGATTCCGCACCCCAGCTTCGCGGGTATAATAGCGGATGATGTCGGTCAAAGCGCCGTCGGTCAGCTCGAACTCGCCCTTGCGCAACCCGTGGCCTTCTTCCTGCTTGGAAATCAAATGGTGCCGCGCAATCCCGGCTTTTTCCTGCTCGGTATAACCCGACAGCGGAATAATCTCCATCCGGTCCAACAACGGCCTCGGCATGGAATAGGTGTTCGCCGTGGTTATGAACATCACGTTGGAAAGGTCGTATTCGACTTCCAGATAATGGTCCACAAAGGTCGAATTCTGCTCCGGATCCAACACCTCCAGCATCGCCGACGCCGGATCACCGCGGAAATCGTGTCCCATCTTGTCGATTTCATCAAGCAGGATCAACGGGTTGTTGGTCTTGGCTTTTTTCATTGACTGGATGATCTTGCCCGGCATCGAGCCGATATAGGTCCGCCGATGCCCGCGAATTTCGCTTTCATCACGCACGCCACCCAACGAGATGCGAATGAACTCGCGCCCCGTCGCCTTGGCGACCGATTTACCCAAAGACGTTTTGCCAACACCCGGCGGCCCGACCAAGCACAAGATCGGCCCGCGCAATTTAGTGCTGCGGCTTTGCACGGCCAAATACTCGACGATCCGTTCCTTGACTTTCTCAAGCCCGAAATGATCGTCGTCCAGCACCTTTTGCGCGGCGTTCAAATCCTTTTTGACCTTGGTTTTCTTGCCCCACGGAATCGACAGCATCCAGTCCAGATAGTTGCGCACTACCGTGGCTTCTGCTGACATCGGCGACATGGTTTTCAGCTTTTTCAACTCGGCCAGCGCTTTGTCCAAAGCCTCCTTAGAAAGCTTGGTTTTGCCAATCTTGCTTTCAATTTCGGCAACTTCGTTCTGTTCGCTCTCACCGTCGCCCAGCTCGCGCTGGATGGCCTTCATCTGCTCATTCAAATAATACTCGCGCTGCGTGCGCTCCATCTGCGACTTCACGCGGGTCTTGATCTTTTTCTCGACCTTCAGCACCGACATTTCGCCCTGCATCAGACCATAGATTTTCTCCAGCCGCTCGCCAACATCGTTGATTTCCAGCAGCGCCTGTTTCTCGTCGATCTTGATGCCCAAATGCCCGGCAACCATATCCGACAGCTTCGCCGCACCCTTGGTTTCACCAACGGCACTCAACGCTTCTTCGGGGATATTTTTGTTCAACCGGGCATAGCGCTCAAATTCCTCGGCAATCGACCGGCTCAAAGCCTCAATCGCATCGGAATCCTTTTGCGTTTCTTCAATCAGATCAGCCTCGGCCTCAAAATAGGCGTCATTCGGCAGGAACCGCGTAATTTTCGCCCGCTGTTTGCCCTCGACCAACACTTTCACCGTGCCATCGGGAAGCTTTAGCAACTGCAATACATTGGCCAGAACGCCGGTGCGATAAATCGTTTCCGCCTTTGGCTCATCCTCGCTCGCATCGCGCTGGCTCGACAGCAAAATCTGCTTGTCTTCCTTCATCACCTCTTCCAACGCCCGCACCGATTTCTCGCGGCCCACAAACAACGGAACGATCATATGGGGAAACACCACGGTGTCGCGGAGTGGTAAGACGGGATAAGTGACGCTGCTCTTGACCGACATTTTTATCCTTTCTGCGAAACGCTTGGGCCCCGATTTTTCAGCAACCAACACGCGTTTCCATGTTTGGCTTTAACAGATAATTGCCTGCACCCAAGCTTTCAAGGTGACCGAACGCTGCTCATGCTAGGCAGCCATTTTGGCCCCCGCAAGGCAACATTGCTTGAATTCCTTAAATTCCGGTGCGCTGTGACCAAATACTCGCGCAACCGGCATCAAGGTTCCGAATTGTCTCCGGCCAGCCGTCGACGATCAAACTCCGCCACAAATCCCGCCAATCGCCCCGCCGCAATCGCCGCCCGCAACCCCGCCATCAATTCCTGATAATAGTGCAAATTGTGCCAGGTCAGCAGCATCGACGCAATAATCTCCTGCGCCTTGAACACATTGTGCAAATACGCCCGCGAATAATTCCGACACGCCGGACAGCCACATTCCGCGTCCAGCGGCCCGGTATCCTCCGCATGCCGCGCGTTCTTGACGTTGACCACGCCAAAGCGCGTGAACGCCTGCCCCGTCCGCCCAGATCGCGTTGGCAACACGCAATCAAACATATCCACCCCGCGCAGCACCGCTCCCACAATATCGTCCGGTTTACCGACCCCCATCAGATACCGCGGCTTGTCCTCGGGCAGCATTCCGGGCGCATAATCCAGCACGCCAAACATCTCGCTCTGCCCCTCCCCCACGGCCAGCCCACCAATCGCATAACCATGAAACCCGATCCGCCGCAAAGCCGCCGCACTCTCGCCCCGCAATTCCTGATTGACCCCACCTTGCATGATGCCAAACAACGCATGCCCCGGTCGATCGCCAAACGCATCGCGCGACCTTTGCGCCCAGCGCATCGACAGCCGCATCGACATGGCCACCGCTTCATCCGTCGCAGGCAGCGCCGGGCATTCATCAAATGCCATCACAATGTCCGACCCCAACATGGCCTGAATTTCCATGCTGCGCTCGGGCGTCAGAAAATGCTCGGAGCCGTCAATATGGCTTTTGAAGCTGACACCCTCCTCCGACAACTTGCGCAAATCCGCCAAACTCATCACCTGAAACCCGCCCGAATCCGTCAAAATCGGCCGGTCCCAGTTCATGAACCTGTGCAATCCCCCCAACCGCTGCATGCGCTCGGCACCGGGCCGCAGCATCAGATGATAGGTATTGCCCAACAAAATATCCGCCCCAGTTTCCCGCACACTTTCCGGCAGCATCGCCTTCACGGTCGCCGCAGTTCCGACAGGCATGAACGCAGGCGTGCGGATATCGCCGCGCGGCGTCGAAATCACGCCCGTCCGTGCCAACTCGTCACGCGCATTGATCTGAAACGCGAATTTATTTGCCATTGTGCCACACTGGACGAAAACCGTCGCATTCCTTATATGTTTGGTCAGGAATTCCAAGAGGCACCAATGAACGCCGAATCCGAGGCCCCGATGGAAGGCACACCGCTGATCCGGCCTTCCTCCACCGACCACCCGCTGTATGACAGCATCGTCGGGGCCTGCCGTTCGGTCTATGACCCGGAAATTCCGGTCAACATCTTCGACCTCGGCCTCGTCTACACTATCGACATTTCACCCGAAGGCGATGTCGGCGTCGCCATGTCGCTCACCGCCCCCGGCTGCCCGGTCGCCGGCGAAATGCCCGGCTGGGTTGCCGAAGCCATCGAACCCCTGCCCGGCGTCAAAACCGTCAACGTCGAAATCGTCTGGGAACCGCAATGGGGCATGCAGATGATGAGCGACGAAGCAAGGCTGGAACTGGGGTTTATGTAAACAATTTCTGAACAAATAGGTCCTAATCTCACCTCGCTCGCGACACTTCGCAGCGAGAGGAGGTGAGAAATGTGACTGCGTACAAATACCGATTGCTGGCAACAATTCTGGCGGCCCTTGGCCTGATGATGACATTGGCCCAGCTTTATCTGGAACACAGTTCCGGGTAGTAAAAAACGAGGCCCGCGGCTACACCCGCGGGCCTCACTCAGATGAGATATGTGAACGCTATACCGATGGCACCAACATATCCCCAATCCCCTAACAATTCAACAACGAAGCCAAGCTTCCCCACTTTTGGTTAATCACTTTTCGATACCCTCACCCCGCCGCACAATTGCGCGGTTAGGAGGTGAAACATGTGAAATCTTCAAGATATCGGTTGCTGGCAATCACCCTGCTGGCGCTAGGCCGATGGTGACATTGGCCCAGCTTTATCTGGATTATCTGTCCGGCTGATAAGAACGTGGCCCGCAGCGGCTACCGCAGGCCTACCAAGATATGCGATACTTCATCTTTGAGCCGCATGAAATCTGATCCCTATCCCCTAACAATTCAACAACAAAGCCCTGCTTCTCTTGATCCCAAACCACTTCTTCCCTACGTTGCTAACACAACCAAAGGGCCGCACCATGTTCTCGATCCCCGGCAAACAAGCCGTCTCCATCACTCCGGCAGCCGCCGCGCAGATCACCAAACTCATGCAGTCCGGCCAAAAAACCGGCCTGCGCATCGGCGTCAAAAAGGGCGGTTGTGCGGGCATGGAATACACGATGGAATTCGCCGACACTATCAACCCAATGGACGAAGTGGTCGAACAAGGTCCTGCCCGGGTGATGATCGCCCCGATGGCGCAAATGTTCCTGTTTGGCACCGAAATTGATTACCAAGTCTCCTTGCTTGAAAGCGGTTTTCGCTTTAACAATCCCAACGTCACCGAGGCCTGTGGCTGCGGTGAATCCATAAAATTCGCGGGCACCTAGAGACCCGCGTATCGCGGGAACAATGCCATGAGTCGAAGCCTTTTCCTGACAATCGTCGCCATCATCGCGTTGCTGTTTGGTGGCATGATGTTTCTGTCACCAACAACCGCCACATCCGCGTTCAAGATGAACGGTTCCAACGAAACCGCGATTCTATTTCGCGTGCTTGGTACCACCGTTCTGCCTTTGGCCTTGCTCAATTTCCTCGTCAGAAATCATCCCGCATCCGCCACGCTCAAGGCAATCCTGTGGACCAACGTCGGCATCCACCTGCTTTCGCTTGGCGTCGATTCATGGATCGCCGCCACCGGTCAACTGCCGGTCGCCGGCGTCGCACCCGGCATCGCCGCCCATATCTTCATTGGCCTTGGCTCGTTCATTTATATCCAACGTATGGAAGCAACCTAGCGTCCGCCGCGCGCCTAAATCCACAAACAACGCACCAAAATACCGGAGTGACTGATGACCAATCGCCGCAAACTTGTCGCTGGAAACTGGAAAATGAACGGCCTTGGCGCTTCATTGTCCGAAATTGACGCCCTCATCGCAGCCCAGCCATACCCAACTTGCGACGTCATCATCTGCCCGCCCGCCACGCTCATCGCTCAGTTGAACTGGCGCGTCCAACATAACAAAAGCACCATAAAAATCGGCGGCCAAGACTGCCATGACGAAAATTCTGGCGCCCATACCGGCGATATTTCCGCTGCTATGCTCAAAGATGCTGGCGCAAGCCATGTGATCCTCGGTCACTCTGAACGCCGCGCCGATCACGGCGAAACCGACGCGCTGATCCGCGCCAAGGCTGAAACCGCCTTTGCCGCCAGCCTCATCGCCATCATCTGTGTCGGCGAAATCGAGTCACAGCGCGACGGCGGCGAAACCCTGAATGTCGTCGCAGCACAACTTGCCGCGTCCCTGCCCGACCAAGCCAATGCCACCAACACAATCATCGCCTACGAACCGGTTTGGGCCATTGGTACCGGTCGAACCCCTACTCTGAACGAAATCGCCGAAGTGCATGATTTTCTACGAGGAAAACTCACATCCCGTTTCAGCGATGGTGACAAATTCCGCATTCTATACGGCGGTTCGGTCAAACCCGGCAACGCCGCCGAAATCTTTGCTGTCTCCAATGTCGATGGCGGCCTCGTCGGCGGCGCTTCGCGTAAGGCCGCCGACTTTGGTCCCATCGTTGCCGCAGCGGGCGCCTGACCTACGCCGCTTCTTGAATGCGCCGGATCGGCCCAATGCCATAGTGCAGCGCCAACCGACCCAAGGCGATTCGCAGCACAATTTTGCCTGATCGTGCCGACCAGTTCAGCCGTTTCTCCGCCGTTTCCAGCCCTTCCAGAAAACAGCAGCAGCGAAACACCACATCCGCCAGGCCAGGTCCCAGTTCCGCCAAAGCTGCCGCAACCCGATTGCGCGCGGCTGACGGCCGGTCATCGATATCCAAAGGCTCATAACCGTGCCGGGCAGAGGCCGTCAAAAATCGCTCCCAGTTCTGGGTTATCCGCGGGCCCAGCTGGGCAACTTCGAAATCTTCGCGCAACCTCTCGCTGGCTTGGAGCATTTCCGGCGCAAGGAACGGCGACCCGTCCAATCCCTTCTTGCGACCCAGCGCCGTTACCGGACTTTCCGCAAGATTGGTCACTATTTTCTGCGGTTTTCCGCCCGCTTCTGCAATGATCCATCGCTCGCCTTTAACTTGGTGCTGCTCCGCAAAAGGACGGGCATATGCGCCCTCACCCTCGCCGGCACGCCTCACCTCAACGTCTTCGGCCAAAATGCGTTTCAGTGCCGCCCGCCCGGGCCCGGTAATCACATACTTGCCTACCTTGCCCGCACGATGACCCGAAATCCAATCTTTCAAGGCAAAGGCATGCGCTATGTCGCGCGCGACAACAGCAATGCGGCTCAGGTTTTTATCAGCTGTCTCCCTGAATACGACGGCTTGCTCCACACCCGGAGCGACTGCCAAAAACGCCCCGGTTTCACACAGGCGACGCAAAATACGCTTGGCTTCACGAACAATTCGCGGGTTTTCTTCACTCAAATGTACTGGTTGATCAGATAGCATTGTGGGGGGCTCCTGAAATTTGTGCCCACCTTCCGGCTTGGAAATGTATTTACTCTCAATGCGTTGCAACGCTTCATCAACAAGCGGATCGTCCCGCTTAACCTCTTGTCGACGAATCTGGCGCAAAATGGTCGAGGCATGACTTCCGGTGTGTCGGGCCAAAGCCCGCAAGGGTACACCAGCCATGGTATGGTCCAAATAGATACGCGTGGCGTCCGGTATCCAATCCGGCAGTCCAGTTGAAAAACTTAAGCTTACCTGTTGCATTTGAGGGGGCTTTCCAAAGCGAAGGGTAGCGAGCACGAAGATGATTAAGATTAAGATCAAATCTACCTAAAGTTGTATGATGAACAAATCATTAATCTTAAAGGAGCGTTCGCTGCTTCAGAAATAACGCAACGGCCCTCGGCCAGCCCCCAGTTTGCACCGCCATCGCAACGGAGGTCAAAATGTTTGATTTTGCTGAATATCTAGGCACCCTGCGCCGCCCAAAGCTGCTTATTGCGGCAGCAACGCACGCCGCTGCAGATCAGCGCCTTCCTGCGCTGCGACGATCGCTTTTCCGCCTCGGATTAAACACGAATTCCGCCGCGCAACTACTTGTTGTTGAAGAACAATCTCTCAATGAACGCCGTACGTGTGGCGACGCTTCATATCCTTTGAGCGCTCATGTTGTGGTGCTGGCCGTGCTGCTGCGTCAAGCCAGCTTCACGCAAACGCATCTTTCATCGAATCTTTGCGTTGCCGCATGAACGCCTGCAGCGCCTCGTCAATTCCAAGGTCAATTTCAGGCTGCTGATATTCCGCCAAAGTCCGCCGCATGCGGGAATTGGCCAAAGTCATCGTATCCCGGCTGCCCTCGTCGGCCCAAGTTTCGTAAGGCTTGTAGTCAAACACTCCCGTGCGCCAGAACGCATCCTTAAAGTTCGCTTGCGTATGTTCGCAGCCCAAATAATGCCCACCCGGCCCAACTTCCCGAATCGCCCCCATCGCTTGGCCGTTCTCGGAAATGTCCACGCCTTCGGCAATCGAATGCAAAATGCCCAACTGATCGGCATCCATAACGAATTTCTCCATCGAAGACACCAACCCGCCCTCCAGCCAGCCGCAGGCGTGCAACATGAAATTCACGCCCCCTAACAAAGCCGCCTGCAACGTGTTGGCCGATTCATAGGCCGCCTGCGCGTCGGGCAGCTTTGACGCACACAACCCCCCGCCAGACCGGAACGGCAAGTTCATCCGCCGCGCCAATTGCCCCGCGCCCCACAAAATTTTTGACGCTTCGGGCGTCCCAAAGGTCGGCGCGCCCGAATTCATATCGATGGAGGTGACGAACGCGCCAAAAATCACCGGCGCACCAGCGCGAACCAGTTGCGAATATGCAATCCCCGCCATCGCCTCGGCCAATACTTGCGTCAGCGTTCCCGCCACCGTCACCGGCGCCATCGCGCCGCCGACGATGAACGGCGACAGGATGATCGCTTGCATGTTCCGCGCATAAACCTCCAGCGACCCCATCATGATGCCGTCAAAAACCAGCGGCGAATTGACGTTGATCAGACTGGTCATCACCGTGTTGTTGGCAACAAAATCCTTGCCGAACAATATCTTGCACATATCGACCGAATCCTGCGCCCTCGACGCCTCGGTAACCGACCCCATGAAAGGCTTGTCGCTCAGCGTCATGTGCGAATAGATCATGTCCAGATGCCGCTTGTTCACCGCAATGTCGGTCGGCTCGCACACCGTGCCACCGGAATGGTGCAGCCATTTCGAGGCATAGCCCAGCTTCACCAAATTGCGGAAATCCTCGATGGTGGCATAGCGCCGCCCGCCTTCCAGATCGCGGATGAACGGCGGCCCATAAACCGGGGCCAGCACCAGCGACTTGCCACCGATCACCACATTGCGTTCCGCATTCCGCGCATGCTGCGTGTAAACCGACGGGGCCGTCGCGCATAACTTCCGCGCCA
>JANMOK010000075.1:0-2043 GCA_031369165.1 Paracoccaceae bacterium | reverse complement strand
CCAGCGTCGGCAGCGCCACGTATTCGCTGAGCGCGTCGCAGACTTCTGTCGCGTAGCTTTCGTCCTCCATATGTTCAAACCGCAGCCTTTCCAACGAATCCGGCAGGCTCGCGGGCTTTGCCTGAAGCCCCATCAGCAAGGAAAACAGTTCTTCTTCCTCAAAGCTGTGCAAACGCCGCATCTTCGGGTAAATTCCGCGCGCCAGCAGCAGGCATTGCGGGGGTTCCAGGTCGTTTGGAAGCGCGTCGGCGATCGATTCAAGCAGCGCCGACAGCGCCTCCTGCGATGCCAGATTTTTCTCCCATTCAAGACCGGCGGTGTGTCGCGCCGACGCCGCAGCCAAAGCTTTCACCATGTTTGGACCAACTGAAATGCGATTTGCTTATCTAAAGATGCAAACGCTCGTCCGTCCTTGATTCAAATCAAGGTCAGCATCTGTGCCGGATGCATTTGACCAGCCGAATCTTGCCAAGTATCGCCGGGTTGATCCGTATCAAAGCTACACCCCGAAAAATGTGCTATCATCCTGATTGTCGACAATCGAGAGGTAGCGAAAGTGTTCCCCAAAACCGTTCTGTTCCCGTGCAACGTAAATGTGCCCGACCGCGAAATGCTCGCCGCGGTCGAATTTTGCCGAAATATCGACGCGCATCTGACATTGCTGCTGATCGCCATAGCGCCGATGCCGCCATTGGTTGTTGATTCGATCGGCTTTCCCGATGTCTGGATCGAACAGGATGTAGAAGCGCGTTCGGGCCTGTCCCAGCGTCGGCAAACGCTGATGGACTGGCTGAAAACACAGGAAATTTCGTTCGACGTCGGCGTCGAATATTGCCAGGCCGGATTCGCCGATGCTGCCATCGGCCTGCGGGCCCGCTATGCCGATCTGGTCGTGGTCGCCAAGCCGCAGGCCGATCTGCCGGGTTTGCGCGGGCAAGCAATTTCGGGGGCGCTTTTTGACGGGTCACGACCGGTGTTGCTTTTCGCCGCCAATGGCTGTCCCATTTTCAAAAAGGCTAGCATACTCGTGGCTTGGGACGGCGGTATTCCCGCAGGCCGGGCCGTTGTTGCCGCCTTGCCGGTTCTGCAGCAAGCGCGTGCGGTCTGCGTCTTGTGCGTTGATCCAAACAAATCTTTCGCAGGAGTCGGCGAAGCGCCGGGCTGGGACCTGGCGCAATGGCTGACCAGACATGGTGTCAAACTGACGGTCACAAGTTTGCCCGGCAACGGCGGCGACACCGCCTCAGTTGTCGAAGGTCATGCCCGCGAAATTGGTGCCGACCTGATCGTTGCAGGCGCCTACGGCCATTCCCGCTTCCGCCAGCGACTGTTCGGTGGCACGACAAGCAAATTCATTTCGGACTCGAACTTGCCGGTTCTGATGGCCCACTGACCGCTTTGGCGGCGAAGGCGGGATTTGAACCCGCGGTGGCTGTGAGCAATTGACCGCGCCCGCCGCGCAATGTTCAAGTGCGGGCCAGCCCTTTGACCAAAGTTGACCCATGTCCCCCGGCGAATTCATCAAGAAATGGCGTTTGGTCGAACTGAATGAACGTTCGGCCTCGCAGTCACACTTCGACGACCTTTGCCGCCTTCTCGAAATACCTGTCCCTTCCGCCGCAGACCCAACGGGGGAATGGTTCACTTTCGAGAAGGGCGCCAGCAAATCCACCGGCGGCGAAGGCTGGGCCGATGTCTGGCGCAAGGGCTGCTTTGCCTGGGAATACAAGGGCACCAAGCCGTTCATTTATACGTCCAATAGTTCTTACTTTGTTCTTGTTGACTTGGGTTTTTTGAGCCATCATCAATTTTACCAAATGTTTGCCTCAGCAGATCAGGTTTCTTGCGACAGTCAGTATCTTGCAACGGAGTGACCATGCCATACACTTACTATGATTTCTTTGCGGGCGGCGGCATGGCCGGATTCGGCCTCGGATCAGAATGGCAATGCTTGTTCGCCAACGACATTGATGCAAAGAAAGCGGCTAGCTATCGCGCCAATCATCACGGCGGCAAAGAACTGTTGCTCAAGGACGTTGCCGC
>JANMOK010000033.1:0-2438 GCA_031369165.1 Paracoccaceae bacterium | reverse complement strand
AAATGGTCGCTGCACAATGCGCCGATCATCGGCACCAAGCTCTGCCACGCCCCACATACCGGCACGGTTCTATCGGGGCACGGCGCGATCCTTTATGAAGACGGACGTTATCTCGACCTGTTGCCGGGAAATGTGTTCCACATCAGCACGATGCCGCATGACAGCTGGGTGGTCGGCGATGTTCCCTATGTGTCGCTGCACGTGCTGCATGCACATTGATCTGACATTCCCAAGGTAAATGTGATGCCAATGCGCAACCAAATCCTCGACGCCATTGGCAACACCCCGCTGGTGGAACTGCGTCGAATCGTGCCCAAAGGCAGTGCCCGCATCGTTGCCAAACTGGAATCGGCCAACCCCACTGGCTCGATGAAAGACCGTCTAGCCCGGCACATCGTGCAGCGGGCCGCCGAAAAGGGCCTGTTACCTTCAGGCGGAACCGTCGTCGAATATACCGCAGGCACGACGGGCATCTCATTGGCTCTGGTGGCAACCGCGCTTGGCTATAAGACGCATTTCGCCTTTTCGGACGCATTCAGCGACGAGAAACGGCAGATGATGTTGGCCTTTGGTGCCAAACTGACCGACGTGCCAAGCGACGACAAGAAAATCACCAAAGAACTGATCCAAGCGATGATTGCCAAGGCAGGCGAGATCAGCCAGCAACCCGGCCATTGGTGGGCCGATCAGTTGAAGAATGCGGATGGGGCCGATGGCTATAGCGGGCTGGGCGAGGAAATCTGGGCGCAAACCGCTGGGCAGGTGGATGCTTTTGTGCATACGGTCAGCACGGCGCATTCGATTCACGGCGCCAGCCGGGCATTGAAACGGGAAAAACCTGATCTGCTGGTTTTCGCGGTTGAACCGGACGAATCCGCCGTGCTGTCGGGTCGCCCGCCGGGGGCACACAAGATCGAGGGCATCGGTCTGGGTTTCCTGCCACCGCTTTGGCACCCGCAAGAAGTGGACGAAATCCTGACTGTTTCCACTGACGATGCCAAGGCGATGGCGCGTCGGCTGGTGCGCGAGGAAGCGATTTTTGCCGGAACTTCGACGGGCGCGAATGTTGTCGCCGCGTTGCGGGTGGCAGAACGGCTGGGGTCGCACGCAACCGTGGCGACACTGATAGTCGATTCCGGCTTGAGGTACTTGAGTACGGACGTATTCCGTTCCGGCTAAATCTTGGGAGGTGAGGATGACGAACCTGTTTGGCGAGACCCACCGCGATTTGCAGGATCGTTTCGACACCCGCCGCTTGGCTGATCGAATCGACGAACGGCTGGTGCACGATTACGTCAGCGACGATGACCGGGTATTCATCGAGCGGCTCGACATGTTTTTTCTGGCGACAACCGATGCCGATGGCCAGCCGACCTGTTCTTACAAAGGCGGCGATCCGGGGTTCATGCGGGTGCTCGACCCCAAGACAATTGCGTTCCCGAATTACGACGGCAACGGCATGTATCTGTCGATGGGCAACGCCGTAGCAAACCCGAAGGTCGGTTTGTTGTTTATCGATTTCGTCAACCGCAGGCGCATGCGGTTGCAAGGGCGGGCGCGGATCGAAACTCTCGACAGTATCGCCGACCCTTGGCCGGAAGCGCAGTTTGTAGTGAAAGTAGCGGTGGATCAGGTGTTCCCGAATTGCCCGCGCTACGTTCATCAGATGGCAAAAGTGGCGGCCTCGCCCTTTGTGCCGCATGTCGGCGTGGTAACGCCGGTGCCGGGCTGGAAACGCAGCGAATGGGCCTGCGACGTGCTGGCTGAGGGTGATCCGGCGAACTTGCCGGAACAGTGAGTGCGTCAGGCCTTGCCGGATTGGACCCGTTCCTGCACCGCCGCATTGAACCGCAGCCCCAGGACATCGGGCCGGCCATAGTGACCGGCGTTGTCGATCAACTGCCCGGCGGAAATCGTCTCGTTCAGGTCAAGGTCGGCGTAAAGTATGCCTTCCTCGTTTATCAGCGGCCCCGCCAGAATGCGGCCATTCGGGGCGATGATGCAGGACGAGCCGGATTCGAGCATTTCCTTCGCCGCTGCCAGTTCCTCGGCAAACTCGAAATCGGCCGGATAGCTGGATTTGCGCAGGATCATGCAGACCGAGATGACGAAAACCCCGCCCTCGAAGGCGGTGTTGCGGGCATTGACCACGCCCATCTCGCCATCAAACGCCGTCGGGGCGCAGTGGATTTGCTCGCCTTGGGTATAAAGCGCCACCCGCGCCAGCGGCATGAAGTTTTCCCAGCAGATCAGGCCGCCGATCCGGCCCATCGGCGTGTCGAACACCTGCATGGTGCTGCCGTCGCCAAAGCCATGCACCATGCGTTCGTGGTTGGTCGGCATCAGTTTGCGGTGCTTGCCAAGGATGCTGCCATCGGGGCCGATGAACAGCAGGGTGTTGTAAAGGGTGCGCGACGTTGCCTCACGCTCGTTCAGGC
>JANMOK010000427.1:0-2334 GCA_031369165.1 Paracoccaceae bacterium | reverse complement strand
GGGGCGATCCGGATCGAGGGGCAGGATGTGACGCATCTGCGCCCGAACCAGCGGCAGATTGGG
This sequence comes from Paracoccaceae bacterium, assembly GCA_031369165.1. Lineage (GTDB taxonomy): Bacteria > Pseudomonadota > Alphaproteobacteria > Rhodobacterales > Rhodobacteraceae > JANMOK01. The sequence continues at coordinate 2,271 of JANMOK010000427.1, read as the reverse complement.
ATGGTGTTTCAGGCCTATGCGTTGTTCCCGAACCTAACGGTTGCGCAAAACGTGGGATTTGGGTTGAAAGTTGCCGGTGTTTCTGCGCAGGAAACCGCAACCCGCGTCGGCGAAATGCTGTCGATGATCGGGTTGACGGAATTGGGCAATCGCTACCCGTTCCAGCTTTCCGGTGGCCAGCAACAACGCGTCGCGCTGGCCCGCGCGTTGGCCGTTCGCCCGAAAGTGTTGTTGCTCGATGAGCCCTTATCGGCGCTTGATGCCAAAATCCGGGTGTCGTTACGCAACGAAATCCGCGAGATACAGAAACGGTTGGGCATTACCACGATATTCGTCACCCACGATCAGGAAGAAGCCTTGTCGATGTCAGACCGCATCGTGGTGATGAATGGTGGCATTGCCGAACAGGTCGGTACGCCTTTTGAAATTTACAATCGGCCAACGACGCGTTTTGTTGCCGGGTTTGTTGGTACGTTGAACATGTTGCAAGGCGAGGTGACCGATGCAAAATCGGCAATCGTCAAATTGGAAGGTCAAAGCGTTCGCCTTCCGCGCCAAGTTCCATCCGGCAAAGTCACGCTGGCTTTGCGTCCGGAAGTCGTGTCGTTGAAAGCCGGGCAGGGGCACGATGTTGCCTTGCCCGGCACCATTACCGATGTGCACTTTCTGGGGTCAGTCATTCGTGTGCGCATCAACACCGGACAGAATGTTATTTCGCTGGATACATTCAACGACGCCGCCTCGCCGCCACCCGCGCCCGGTCAACAGGCGACGGTCAGTTTCGCGTCTGATGCGTTGCTTGTGTTGAATGACTAGGGTCTCAATTCGTTAACGACGCGAAAAAACGGCCCTGGAACCCCCAAAAAAACCGCCAAAAGTGCCATGAATCGCCCCTTTTTGGCCTCGCATTTTCGGATAAATTAACCTTTGCCTTCCGCGCCAGTCCAATCCCAATATAAAGTTAATGAAAAAAATATTATTTTGTAATATCAACATATTACGTATTATTTCACGCGTGAAAATCACACGGGTTGATAGCGCACAAAGGCGAATTCAGTGCTATCGGGCGACCAATTTGGCACGTTGATCGACCCTTGCCCGCCAAACATGGGAAACAGCGTGTGAATGCCCGACCCATCCGGATTCATCAGCCGCAGCTTGACATGTTTGTCGCGCGGATGACCTTCAACATCGCCGTCATATGATAAAAGCAATACGTTCTTCCCATCCGGTGAGGGGTGCGGGAACCAATCGGCGTGGCCGTCATCGGTGATTTGCTGCACACCGGTGCCATCGGGCTGAATGCGCCAGATCTGGTTGCGGCCCGAGCGGCTGGAGTTGAAATAGATCCAGGCGCCATCCGCCGAATAATCCGGTCCGTCGTTGTGCCCTTCGCCTCGGGTTAGCCGCGTTTCCGCGCCCCCGGACACCGGGATCGTGTAGATGTCAAACTTGCCGCCACGCTGCCCGCAATAAGCCAGCGTTGTCCCGTCAGGTGACCAGCCGTGCCAGTAAGACGGGTTTGTCGCGGTAACCTGAATTGGTGCACCGCCAGTAGACGGAAGGATATAGATGGTCGACTGGCCTGTAACCGTGCCGTCGCTGATCGCGATCTGGCTTCCGTCAGGAGAAATTCCGTGGTCGTTGTTGCACTTGGCCGCAAAGCCCGTGTCTATTTGTACGGGTTCGCCAACACCACTGACCGGGATGGAAAACAAAAGGCCATCGCCGTTGACAAGCAAATCCTGACCGTCTCGTCCCCAATTCGGGGCTTCGATCAGTCGGTCGGTTTGATGGACAATCCGGGTTGCCCTAGACTTGAGGTTATAGATTTCTACCGAACTGCGCATCATCCCTCACTTTCCAGAGTGTCTTCGCCGTCGATCATCCTGCGGACAACCACGCTGCGAAGATCGTGCAGCGCGAAAAGTAAATCCTCTGCCTGCGCCATGACGGCTTTTTTGTCCGCCCGACTATGCAGCCAATGAGCGGCGCGGTTCAAGCTCTCTATCAGAGCCGTCAATTCCAACTGGTCACGTTGCGGGCCCGATTTGCGTCTGTCAGATATCCAGGCTTCGATCTGTGCGCGCTCGTCGGCATTTGGGCCCTCACCGTGCACTTTGATTTCACCGGTTCTTAAGTTGGCAACCGCGACCGACTCCATTTCCAAGCGTTTTTGCTGAGTTTCTGTCGCAACGCGAAAAATCGTTGCCCCTGGTTCACGGATACGAAAGTAAAGCTGGCGTGCTTTTGAAAGCGGGTTCATGTCAG
>JANMOK010000400.1:0-8432 GCA_031369165.1 Paracoccaceae bacterium | reverse complement strand
GGAACAGGGCTTGGGTGGCAAAAAATCTTGCCGCCGAGCGCAGGCGCTTCTTTTCGGATCCATCGGGTCGGGGCATGCGCGGTCAGGCTTTCAATGTTTCAAGCGGCGTTTCAGCGCAATCAAGTGCATCGCCGCTTCCGCCGCGCCGCCGCCCTTGTTCTGGCCTTTGGTATCGGCACGAACTGTGGCTTGATCGATGGTCTCCACTGTCAGGATCGCATTGCCGATGCAATGCCCTTCCAGCCCCAGCAACATCAGCCCACGCGAGGAATCGCTGCAGACCGTGTCATAATGCGTGGTTTCGCCGCGGATGATGCAACCCAGTGCGACATAACCATCATAGCGACCAGAAACGGCTGCCAGCCGGATTGCGGTGGGAATTTCCAGCGCACCGGGCACACGGATGATTTCGTATTCGGCGGATGAGCCGGCAATGGCGGCTTTCGCGCCCGCTTCGAGTTGGTCGGCGATAGCTTTGTAATAGGGCGCAACGACGATCAGTATGCGGGTGAGGTCGATGAACCTTGGCGGTTCCAGCCGAAAATGTTCAATGCTTTCAACCATGCTTAGTTCCCTACGGGTTTGAAAGGTCGGGTCGATTGGATCGAAAGCCCATACCCTTCCAGCCCGATCACTTTTGGACTGGGGGAATTGGTCAACAGGATCATGTCGCGCACGCCCAGCGCCCCCAATATCTGTGCGCCAAGCCCGTATTGACGCAGGGTTTGCGGCGAGACGGCGTTGTCGAGATTGAGTTTTGACGACATGTCGCGCAATAGCACGATCACGCCGCGTTCTTCGGTTGCAATGGCGTTCATCGCGTCTGCCAGTTGATGTGCGCGACCTGGATGCAGCGCCAGTAAATCTTCTAGCGGGTTGACCGCGTGCATGCGCACCAGAACCGGATCGGCGGCAGAAACATCGCCTTTGGTCAGCACCAAATGTTCCGCCCCGCCGGTTTCATCGGTAAAGATGCGCAGGTTCCATTCACCGCCATATTCAGAAGTCACCACGCGACTGGCAGTTTCCTTGACCAGATTGTCGTGGCGGCGACGATATTCAATTAAGTCGGAAATGGTGCCGATCTTGATGTTGTGGCGTTGCGCAAAGGCCACCAAGTCGGGCAGGCGCGACATGGAGCCGTCGTCGTTCATCACTTCGCATATGACGCCGGACGGGTTCAAACCAGCCAGGCGCGAAATATCGACAGCGGCTTCGGTATGCCCTGCACGAACCAACACACCACCGTCGCGGGCGCGAAGGGGAAACACATGGCCCGGTGTGGCAATGTGCTGCGGCCCCGTAGCGGGGTCTATGGCGACCGCAACGGTTCGGGCGCGGTCATGGGCCGAGATACCGGTTGTGACCCCCTCACGGGCCTCTATGGAGGTTGTGAACGCAGTCTCGTGCCGGGATGAGTTGGTGGCCGACATCAGCGGCAATCCCAAAGCGTCAATCCGGCTTCCTGTAAGCGTCAAGCAAATCAATCCGCGCCCATGTGTCGCCATAAAGTTAATTGCATCGGGCGTGGCCATTTGCGCGGGGATAACTAAATCGCCCTCATTCTCGCGGTCCTCGTGATCGACCAACAAGAACATCCGGCCATTGCGAGCGTCTTCGATAATTTCCTCTATCGAGGAAATGGCATCTGAATATTCGGTTTTGCTGCCCATGTACCTGACTTAGCCTTGTATTTCACCAAGACGGGCGACATAGCGCGCCAGCGTATCTATTTCCAGATTGATTTGGTCGCCGACTTTGACGTTTCCCCATGTCGTCACCGATTTGGTGTGCGGAATAAGGTTTATGCCAAACAAATTTCCCGCCACGTCGTTGACCGTCAATGACGTGCCGTTCAGGGCGATGGAGCCTTTTTGCGCGATAAAACGGGCAAGGTGATCTGGCGCTTTGAGCGCGACACGCGTGCTGGCACCGTCGTCGGTTACGGAAACCACTTCTGCCAATCCGTCGATGTGACCCGAAACAATGTGACCGCCAAGTTCATCGCCGACCCGCAGTGCCCGTTCGAGATTGATCTTATGACCGATTTGCCAACCGTCCGCTGCGGTACCGACGTTGGTTTTGGAAATTGTTTCGGACGAAATATCAAAGGCCAGCCAAGGTTCCGGCGATTCAACGCTGCTTTTGTCAACGACGGTAAGACATATGCCGTCACAGGCGATAGACGCGCCGATGTCGATTTGATCGGTGTCGTATTTTGTCGTCACTCGCACACGAGGATCGCCGCGCATTTGGCGAAAAGTGACGGTCCCGATGTCAGTTACAATTCCGGTGAACATTGCGATTTTCCAGTGAAGCAGTGGCAAGAGCGATAGACCGCGAATGCAAACTCATCAAGGCCGGAAGCTCATTTTGTCACACGAACCTGTGTCGGAATGCGCACGGGACTGGCCGCGAATGTAAAACAATTGGCGAATTGCGTTGAATATTCGAATGAATCAGGTCATCGCAGTAGCCGAGCATAAGGGCCACAACAGAATGCGCTCTGGTTTGAGATTCTTGTTCCTGCAGGGACCACATGGGCCTTTTTTTGGTCAACTTGCAGCGCACCTTCGGGCCGCGGGCAGCGAAGTATTGCGCGTCGGCTTTAACAAAGGTGACGAGGTCTCGTGGCCCGGCAACCTGCCCTATATCGCTTTTCGTGGCAAAGGCGCGGATTGGCCGGAGGCACTGCGCCGGATCGTAGCTGACAACAAAATCACGGATCTCGTGATTTATGGTGACGGGCGCCCCGTCCATTCTGCGGCCCGCGCACTTTCGGCAGAGATCGGGCTGCCAATTCACTGTTTCGAAGAAGGTTATTTGCGGCCCTATTGGATAAATTACGAACGGGCTGGGACCAATGGCAATTCGCCGTTGATGCATCAGTCGGTTAGCCAAATTTGTACGCTTGTTACTGGCAAAGCGAACGAACTGCGTCCGGCACCGGTCCATTGGGGATCGATCTGGCGGCATTCGTGGCATGGCGCGATTTATCATGGGCAAATCCTGTTTCGAAACCGGGATTATCCAAATTATCGCTCACACCGCGATGTGAGCATCGTTTCCGAATGGGCGCTGCAAAGCCGAAGGCTGGCGCTGTTGCCGTGGAGCCTGTTTCGGCGAAAGTTGGCAACCGGAAAGTTGCTGCGAAGTGGTTCGTCCTATCAGCTGGCCTTGCTGCAACTTGGGCATGATTCATCTGTCGCCGATCACAGCGATTTTGCCTCGATGCGGCAATTTGTGGACACTTGCATGGCCGCGTTTGCCCAAGCCGCTGCTGATAACGAATGGCTGGTGTTCAAAGCGCATCCATTGGAAGACGGACGGGAAAACATTCGTATCGCAGTCAAGGTTCTGTCGCGCCAGTATGGCTTGACGGGGCGCGTGCTATTCTTGGACGGTGGCCACCTTGGCCCGTTGCTGGATGGCGCGAAAAGCGTCGTCACCATCAATTCGACCGCCGGTCAGCAGGCATTGTGGCGGGGACTGCCGATCAAGACTTTGGGGCGGGCTGTATATGGCAAGCCCGAGTTTGTGTCGCAGCAATCATTGGTCGATTTTTTTCGAAACCCAATTGGACCCGATACGGTGGCCTACCGGGAATACAGGTTGTATTTGCTGAGCACGTCGCAAGTTGCTGGCAACTTTTATATGGCCAGAGGACGCGCAGGGATCGTGCGAAAAGTTATTGCGATGATGCTGGCCGAAAACGACCCCTATGAAGAATTTGCCAAGCAAAATTCAATTGCCAGGACAAATTTGCGGTTGGTCGCCAGCCGGGGGAAACATGACCATGCCTAGAATAATCACAAAAAGAATACTTGCGGCCGCAGTTCTGGCCATGTTGGCCACGGCCTGTTCACTGCCGCGCTCTGGCCCTAACAAACAAGAGCTGGAAGCAGCATCGGTTGTCAACGGCGGCGATGTGCATGTGGTAGACGTTACCACGGAAATTGCCCGCTTGGCGACGCGGGACCAAAGCATGTCGTTTGGCAACCTGTTCTTGAATGCAGGTCCTCGCGGGGTAGACATCATCAATCCCGGCGACGTCGTGACGGTAACCGTTTGGGAAAATACCGACAATGGGTTGCTTTCGAGCGTTGGCCAAAAGGTGACGTTCCTGGAGCAGCTGCAAGTCGACCAGAAGGGCATGATTTTTGTGCCGTATGCCGGAAATTTGCTGGCGTCGGGCAAGACTCCCGACCAATTCCGGCTGCTGATCACGCGCGCGTTGCAGGAGCAAACGCCCGACCCGCAGGTCGAAGTCAAACGTGTCGCAGGTGATGGCGCAGCAGTCTCGATCATCGGCGGAGTGGCCAACCAGGGTGTTTATCCAATCGAAGCGCCGACCAAACGTTTAACCGGAATGTTGGCCGAAGCCGGCGGCGTCAGCGTTTCTGCCGCCATCGCGATGGTGAAAATACGGCGCGGTACTGAAACCGGCACCATTTGGCTGCAAGACCTTTATGACGATCCGGCGACCGATATTGCCCTGTTGCCCGGCGACAAGATCATCGTTGAGGAAGACCAACGGATGTATACCGCTTTGGGTTCGGCAGGGTCGCAGACCAACATTCCTTTCGCGCGCCGCAATCTGAGCGTTGTTCAGGCTTTGGCCCAAGTTGGTGGCCTGCGCGAAAACTCGGCTGATCCCAGCGGTGTTTTCGTGTTCCGCGAAGAATCGGCAAACATGGCGAACAAGGTGCTGGGGCGAAGTGACATCGTAACGCCACAACGCTTTGCCTATGTGATCAATTTGACCGAACCATCCGGGATTTTCACCGCACGTGAATTCATGGTGCGCGACGGTGACACACTGTACATCACCGAGGCACCGTTTGTTGGCTTCCAAAAAGTTTTGAATGCGTTCCTGACGACAGTCAATTCGGGTGAATCCCTTGCGACGGCGACAAACGCGTTAAACTAGATGGCTTTGGACGCCCGGCCAGCCAAGCGTATGTGGGTGCTGAGCGCGGGGTTCTATTGGCAAACGCATTTGCGGCGGCATTTGCGTTCTGCGGGATGGCAAATGACGTTCTTGCCGTGTCCCTGGCCCAGTGCAATTGGGGTATGGGGCCGTCGGCCAGCGTCACGACGCGGCATGGTTATGGCCAAGTGGTTGGGGCCGCCGCTTGTGACCGTTGAAGACGCTATGCTGCGCTCTGTGCGTGCCCAAAGGTCCGAGCCGTCACTGGGCCTGATGATTGACGAAATCGGCGTCTATTTTGATGCGTCCAAACCCTCTGCCATTGAAAATCTGCTCAACAGCGACCGTGAATTTGACCCGGAGGTAATTGATCGGGCAGCGTGCGGTATTGCGTTTCTGAGGGAAAACGGGCTGTCAAAATACAATTCGGTCCCGCCCCATTCAGGCGATTTGCCGCCTGATCAATTCGTGCTGGTGATCGATCAAGTCAAAGGCGACGCGGCAGTTCGCTATGGCGGCGCGTCGGAAAGAGATTTCCAGCACATGCTGGATGCGGCAATTTCGGAAAACCCCGGCAAAAAGATATTGGTTCGGCGGCACCCAAAACAGCCAGAGAGCGGGTACTTTGCGGGGATGAAGGAAACGTCGCAGGTTCAATTCCTTGCGGCAGATACCAACGTTTGGGACATTCTGGGCGCTGCAAGTGCGGTCTATTGTGTGACCTCGCAGTTGGGATTTGAGGCGATACTGGCAGGGCATGTGCCACAAGTTTTTGGCAAGCCATTTTATGCAGGTTGGGGCCTGACGGCAGACCGTCAGACCCTGGAGCGACGCCAGCGCAAAATCTCTGCCCAACAGCTTTTTGCGGCTGCAATGATCATTTTGCCGGTTTGGTATGACCCTGTCGTTCAATGCCGCACCTCGTTTGAAAACGCCTGCATAGCCCTGTTGGCCCGCGCAAAACACGCGTGGCAACCCAAACAGAAATGCGTGGTCCTGGGGGCAAGCCGTTGGAAGCGCAAATTTTTGCGCCGATATTTGGACGTTGTGTGTTTCGAAAAATCTACACAACGAGCGCTGAATACTGCACTAGCGAACGGGATACCGCTTGCAGTCTGGGCTTCAAAGGAACCAGCGAATCTGGCGGGGCAGGCGGCGGATCTCGCGGTTGAGATTTTGCGCATGGAGGACGGATTCTTGCGTTCCAAAGGGCTGGGTGCGGAGTTGCATGCGCCCGCATCACTGGTTTTCGATAAACAGGGTATTCATTTCAACCCAGATCAATCCAGCGATTTGGAAAGTTTGATTAGCCAATCGAACTCGCTTGATGCAGCCGAATTGTTGCGTGCCAAAAACCTGCGCAAAAAAATCGTCGAACTAGGCATCAGCAAGTATAACGCCGTTTACCGACCGATGCCCGAACTGCCAGAATTGAAACGCAAGATTCTAGTTCCAGGGCAAGTCGAAGGCGACGCTTCCGTGCTGTTTGGCAGTACTTCCATCCGAACCAATGCTGCGCTTTTGGAACAGGTTCGGCGCGACAATCGCGATGCATTCATTGTCTACAAGGTTCACCCCGATGTGGCGGCCGGATTGCGAAAAGGGGCGTTGCCCGTCGCGTTGCAAGGTCTGGCCGATTTGATTGTACAGGATGTCCCGGCTGCCGTTTGCATTGCTGCGGTTGACGAAGTTTGGACGATGACATCGCAGATGGGTTTTGAAGGCCTGTTGCACGGCAAAAAGGTAGTCACTTTTGGCACACCCTTTTACACGGGATGGGGGTTGACGACAGACAGGGGCACGTTGTGCTATCGTCGGCGGGCGCGCCCGTCGCTGGACGGATTGGTGCATGCGGCGCTGATCGGCTATCCGCGATACATCGACCCCGACAGCGGATTTGCGGCAACGCCAGAACAGATCGTCAGGAAATTGTCGGGTGAACCTGCGCGGCGAACAAGTGGGTTGGTGATCGTTGTCTGGGTTCTGAAACTTTTGCGAAAGTTTGGATTCTCGGTTCGCTAGGACCGTTTCCAAGTCATCATTGAATCGCCACCAAGATCGGTGACCGCGACCAATTGAAAGCCGGACTTTTGGGGCAGGGCGCTTGATCCAAGAACTCCGATAGATGCCAGTCCTTCGGCGCCAATGATTTTTCCAGCGCTAAAAACCACCAGATTATCGACCAGGCCAGCCGAAATCAAAGCGGCGGCCATCCGGCTGCCGCCTTCACACAGGATACGAGTAAGGCCTTGATCGGCCAGCAAGCTAAACGCCAATTCGAGGTCGACTCTACCATCCGCATTGAGGGGGCACGCGAACAACTTCGCCCCGCTATCAAGCAGCGTTTGCCGTTTGGCCGACGCAACTTTTGGTCCGTGAACAATCCAAAGCGGCACGGATTTGGCTGTTTGCACCAGCCGTGCCGATGCTGAAATTTGCAGGTTGCTGTCCAAAACGATGCGCACGGGCTTTTGCGCGATCCCCAGATCGCGCACGTCCAACATCGGATCGTCGGCGACGACCGTGTTGGACCCGACCAGAATTGCGTCATGACTGGCGCGCAGTGCATGTGCGTGACGGCGCGCCAAAGGCCCGGTGATCCAGCGGCTTTCGCCTGTGGCGGCGGCAATTTTGCCGTCAAGGCTGGCCGCGAGTTTCAGGGTCAGCATCGGGCGGTTATTGGAAATTCGGCTGAAGAAACCGGCGTGTATTTCGCGGGCCTGGTTTTCCAGCACGCCGCATTCGGCGGCAATTCCGGCCCCCCGCAACCGGTCCAACCCATGCCCGTTGACCTGTGGATTGGGGTCGATGACGGCCGCGACAACACGCGCGACACCGGCCTCGATCAGTTTGTCAGCACAGGAATGATCGCGCCCCGGTCGGCCACAAGGTTCCAAAGTGACATAGGCCGTCGCCCCTATTGCGGCTGGACCAGCTTGCGCCAGCGCCGCCGCCTCGGCATGCGGTCGGCCACCGGCGGCTGTCACGCCACGCCCGAGAACGATGCCGTCCTTGACGATGATGCAGCCGACCGAAGGATTGGGCCAGACCTGGCCCAAGCCGCGCTTGGACAGGACTAATGCCGAGCGCATCCAGCGGATGTCTTCGGCAGAGGCGGCCATTGTCAGTCTTCTTCTTCGGGTTCCGCTGCGCTGGGGCGCAACTCCGAAACGAAGTCCTCAAAATCGTCGGCGGCTTGGAAGTTCTTGTAAACGCTAGCGAAACGGACATAAGCGACGGTATCTATCCGTGCCAAAGTCTCCATAACAATCGCGCCAATCTTGTCGGATGGCACGTCGCTGTCGCCCATGCTTTCCAAGCGGCGCACGATGCCTGAGATCATCTGGTCGATGCGCTCGGTTTCGATTGGGCGCTTCTGCATGGCGATGCGGATGGAGCGTTCCAGCTTGTCACGGTCAAAGGCTTCGCGCTTGCCGGATTTCTTGATCACTACCAGATCTCGTAGTTGGACCCTCTCATATGTGGTGAATCTACCAGCACA
>JANMOK010000393.1:0-8461 GCA_031369165.1 Paracoccaceae bacterium | reverse complement strand
TGAATTGCGGCTTGGCAAAGCCGTCGCGCCAAAATACCTGCTGGACGTGCGCATCGCCGTGGAAAGCGAAGGTCTGGCGATTACCCAAGACGCCTCGATCACCCGTTTCAACCTGAGCGCAATCGCCAATTTCAAGCTGACGCCGATAGGGGGTGGCGAGGCGCTGCTTGTCGATCAGGTACGCTCGTTCACCGCCTATTCCGCCACCGCCTCGCCTTATGCCACCCGCGTTGCTGAAATCGACGCGCGGCGCCGGTTGGCGGTAACCTTGGCGGATCAGATTGCCTTGCTGATTGCCGCCAAAGCCAAAGGGTTGCCCGCGTGAAGCTGGCCGCACGCGACACCAAACGATTTCTCACCCAGCCTTCGCCCGCCAAACCCGCAATCTTGCTCTACGGCTTTGACGCCATGCGCGTTTCAATGGCGCGGGTTACGCTAATCAATGCCTTGGTCGGCCCCAAAGCGACCGAGGATATGCGACTGGATCGTATCCCGGCCGCCGACCTGCGCAAGGAACCTGCCCGCCTGATTGACGCGATCAAAGCCCAAGGGTTTTTCCCAGGTCCGCGTGCGGTTTTGTTGGAGGACACACCCAACTCACTGTCGGGCACCGTCGCTGCCGCCGTCGCCGAATGGCGCGAGGGTGACGCCACACTGGTCGTCGTCGCCGGTCTGTTGCGACCTGCCGATGCCTTGCGCAAGCTGTTTGAAACCGCCCAAAACGCCTATGCCATCGCCATTTATGACGACCCGCCCAGCCGTGACGAAATTGAGCGTGACTTGGCAAAAGCCGGGCTGAAAAACATCGGCGTACCCGCGATGACCGCATTGGTTGCGCTCGGCGGCGAGCTTGACCCCGGTGACTTTGCGCAAGTGATAACCAAACTGTCGCTGTATAAAATCGGCGACCCCGGCGAAACCAGCCTCGCCGATGTTCAAGCCATAGCACCAATCACCACCGAAGCTGACCTGGACGACGCCATCCGTGCCGTGGCCGAGGGTCGCGCCCATGATGTCGCCCCACAATTGCAGCGACTTGCCGGCCAAGGCTCCAACGCCGTAGCGCTCAGTTCCGGCGTTGCCCGGCATTTTCGCATGCTGCACGCCGCCGCCAGTGACAGCAGAGGACCCGATCAATGGGCCGAATCCAGCCGAATGTTTGGTCCGCGACGTGACCAGATTGTCAGCCAAGCCCGAAAGTGGGGGCCAATGCTGTTGGAACGGGCGCTGGATGTGGTGATGGAAACCGACCTGACCTTGCGTTCGTCCAAACCCGTCCCGGCGCAAGCCCTGGTCGAACGCGCGTGTCTGAGGATTGCGATGCTGTGCCCGAAGTAATCAGTGGTGTTAATCCCGTTGAAGCATGTGATCCACGAATACAGCAACTTGATCAATCGCTTTGTTGTATCTACAATGTAGGAACATTCTTTAACCACCGCCAACGGGACTTCTATGCGCGTTACGGTCAGAAAATGGGGAAACAGCGCCTCGGTGCGTATTCCCGCCGCGATTTTGCAGTCAGCGCGATTGACGTTGAACGCCGTTGTCGATGTGCGCGAGGAAGACGGCAACATCATCATCGCGCATATTGACGAAGCCAAAGTTGAGTTGGCCGATTTGGTGGCGGCTATCACGCCGGAAAATTTACACGCCGACACTGACTTTGGTCCACCGCAAGGGCGTGAACTTCTGTGACGGCCACCTATGTTCCGGACGCGGGCGACATTGTCTGGCTGCAATTCGATCCGCAAGCGGGTCACGAACAGGGAGGGCATCGACCCGCATTGGTTTTAAGTCCCGCCAAATACAACGGCAAAACCGGCCTTATGTTGTGCTGCCCAATGACCACGCAGATCAAGGGCTATCCGTTTGAAGTGGTAATAAGCGGCGAAAAGACCAGCGCCGTATTGGCGGATCAAGTGAAAAGTCTGGATTGGCGGGCCCGGCAGGCAAAGCGAAAAGGACGGATTTCCGCTGCCGAACTTGCCCAAATTCGCGTGAAGGCGACCGCTTTGATCACGGGCTAGAAATCATACCTAGTATGTCACCGCGCCCGCAAATATTCCACCGCCCCCAACCCTGCCCATCGGCCCGTTGCCAGACAGGCCGTCAGCAAATAGCCGCCGGTCGGGGCATCCCAATCCAGCATCTCGCCAGCACAGAAAACACCGGGAATGTTTCGCAGCATCAGTTTCGCATCCAACGCCGCCGCCACAACGCCGCCCGCCGTTGAAATGGCCTCGTCAATTGGCCGGGGCCCGCGCAGCGGCAACGGCAATGCTTTCAAGGCAACGGCCATCTGATCAGGCAAGCGCTGTTTGGACAATTCAAAAAACAACGCCGCCTTCGCCCCGGTCAGTCCAACAGTCTTGCGCAGGAAATTGCTCAGGCTCAGTTTGCCCCGCGGCACGGAAAGTCTCCTGCGAACGGTTTCCAGGCTTAAATCCGGCAGCAGGTCCAGTTCGATCACCGGCTCGCCCGCTGCGGCAACAGCCGACGCCAGCGCATAAATAGCCCCGCCTTCAACCCCGGATTTGGTGAGCACAAACTCGCCGCGCACCTGCCTGTCGCCAAATCGCACCGCGACGGGTTTTACCGGCTGGCCGGCAAAGCGCGCCATATATTCAGACCACGCGACACCAAACCCGACGTTGGCTGGACGCAACGGCGCGATGCTGACGACCTTTTCAGCCAGCAGCGGCAGCCAAGCGCCATCCGAACCTAACCGTGCCCACGACCCGCCGCCCAAGGCGAGGATTGTCACTTTCGGGCGGATCACCTGGATTTCGGTCGGCGTGGCGAAGGCCAAGCCATCGCCCTGCCAGCCAGTCCAGCGCCAGCGCGTCCGCGCGACAACGCCCTGCGCAGCCAACCGCGCCAGCCAAGCGCGCAACAAGGGCGAGGCCTTCATCGCTTTGGGAAATACCCGGCCCGAAGACCCGGTGAAAACCTCCTGACCCAAACCCATCGCCCAATCAACAACCTGCTCGGGGCCAAAACTGCTTAACACTGGCTTCAGCCAGTCTGCCCCGGAATATTCGGCCAAAAACGCCCTTGCCGATTGGTCTTTGGTCAAATTCAGCCCAGACTTGCCGGCCATCAAAAACTTGCGGCCAAAACTTGCCTTCGCATCGACCAATGACACCGCAACACCGGCTGCCGACAACATATCCGCCGCCATCATACCAGCAGGACCAGCACCAATGACCAGAGCTTCGCAGGATTGAGTAGGCATGGCAGGCACGGCTTTCTCCGAAATCTTCACCGTGTTTCGATCCGAAACAGAACGCCAAGTCCATCGAAATCATTTGGTTCAAGGTCTGCTGGAAATTCGCTTGGCTTCGTTGAATGCCCCTGCAATCTGACAGCCGTTCTGCGGGTTGTTCCTCGGCGCGAAAAACCCTAGATGTTGCGCTGTATTTTCAAAGCCGGACCTGAATCCATGCCCCACAACCTGCAAGCCCTCACCCAATCCTTGCTGGATGCCGCCAAAAAAGCCGGAGCACGGGCCGCTGACGCCATTGCAATGGCCGCAGACAGCCAGTCCATCGAGGTGCGCGCCGGCAAGCTTGAACACGCTGAGCGGTCCGAGGGGGTCGATATCGGACTACGGGTTTTGATCGGGCAAAGGCAAGCCTGTGTTTCATCGTCCGACATCCGCCCTGAAACGATTCAGGCAATGGCCGAACGGGCCGTGGCAATGGCCAAAGAAGCGCCGGAAGACCCCTATTGCGGCCTTGCCGACCCGTCGCAGTTGGTGCGGTCCTGGGATGCTGCGGTGCTGGAGCTCGACGATCCCGCCGCCGCACCATCCGCCGCCGATTTGCAAAACCAAGCGCTGGAAGCCGAAGCCGCCGCCCTCGCCATCAAAGGCGTTGCCCAAACCCAAGGCGCGGGGGCCGGCTATGGCAAATCCAATTTCTTCATGGCGATGAGCAACGGCTTTTGCGGCGGTTATGCCCAGACTTCGACCTCGGTTTCCTGTGTCGCCATCACCGGCGAAGGCTTGGACATGGAGCGCGAATACGCCGGTGAAGGCCGCACCTTTGCCGCCGACATGCCCAGCGCCCGCGAGATTGGCCAACTTGCCGGCGAACGCGCCGTTGCCCGTTTCAAACCACGCCGCCCACCAACGGGCGCCTATCCGGTGCTCTATGACGAACGCATATCCTCGGGCCTGATCGGCCATCTGGTCGGGGCAATCAACGGTTCCGCCATCACGCGCGGCTCAAGCTGGCTGAAAGACGCGATGGGCGAGCAAGTGCTGCCCACAGGCCTGACCATCACGGAAGACCCCACCCGCAAACGCATCGGCGGCTCGCGCCCGTTTGACGGCGAAGGGCTGCCGGTTTCGATCCGCCATCTGGTCAAAGACGGCATCCTGCAAAGCTGGACCCTTGACCTTGCCACCGCCCGCCAACTGGGCCTGCAATCGACCGGCAACGCCTCACGTGGCACTTCCAGCCCGCCCTCACCGGGGGCGGGCAACCTTGAACTGACCCAAGGCAGCAAAACCAAGGAAGACCTGCTCTCTGATATGGGTACCGGCCTCTTGATCACCTCGCTGATCGGCTCCTCGATCAACCCAACAACCGGCGACTATTCGCGCGGTGCGTCGGGTTTTTGGGTCGAAAACGGCCAAATCACCCACCCCGTCAACGAATGCACCATCGCGGGCCATTTGCGCAACATGCTGCTGCGGATTATCCCGGCCAATGATGCAAGGGGCCACCTCAGCAGGGTGGTGCCGAGCTTGCTGGTTGAGGGGTTGATGCTGGCGGGGGCTTGATCCCGCCCCCACTCCGTCACCCCGGACTTCATCCGGGGTCCAGTGATGCCCTCGCGACTGGCCTTGAATTTTTCCAGTATTTCGCGCAGCGTTATTTCCAGAAAGTCAGGAAATACTTTCGCGCATGGCCAATTTTGAAAACGCCGAGCATTTTGTAAAACTTCTGATCGGGGTCACAAGCGTTGCCGCAACTGGTGGCGCTGATCTGGCGAGCGCACTTACCATCGTCGAAACTCTCAGACATGCTTCAAAACTCGACATGGCAATCCGCGAGATGGGATTGCATGACGTGGCGAAGCGGCTGGCGAAGACCGCGAAGGAAGTCGAAACGCGGCTTTCCGCCAACGCGGATTTCGCGGGAACCGGACTTGCCGATGCCACCGCTTTGTTCCGACAGGCCGTCAAATATTGCACCCCTGCTCCCGATCAAGTCGTCGCCAACAACCTGAGCGGCGGGCTGATTGCTGACTGGATGCTGGCACAAATTGCCGCATCACCTGTGGGCCGCGACTTTCGCAATGCGCCATTGGCCGCGCGCTACCTGCGCGAAGTGGTGACGCCAACCTTGGATGCGCTGGTTGAGGATGGGGATTTTCGGGCCAAGATGCTTGAGCCGGGACTTTGGCGCCGCGTTCTGGAACAGATGGACAGGGTTGAGGGAAAGATCGACCGTCAAACTGAAAGCCTTGAGAGAATTGAACAAGCCCTCGCCCGAATCGGGGCAAGCCTGCCGCTCGCGGTTGCCAAAAGTGTGCTCGAAGATTTCGGTTTCGCCCAATTGCCGGATGATCCACTCGAGATCGAACGAATTCTAAGAAGTACTGCCGAACGCTACAAATTGATGCAGACTCGCCTGCAGGAATTGCAAAAAAGTGGCGGCCATGTACTTCAAGGACTGCTTGCCGACGCTGGACGTTTGGTCGAATCTGGGCAGTTTGATGAAGCAGACCAAATCTTGGTCAAAGCAGAAAATCACGGCGACGTGGTCAGGGCGGGTATCCGTTCAAACCGCGCCGATCTCGCCCAAATGCGCCTACGATACAAAGAAGCGGCGGATCACTACAGAGCCGCCGCGGAAATTCTGCCAGAATCGGAGGTGCAAGGTCGTTGGTGTTACCATCTACGTTGCGCGGCTGCGTTTTTCAAGCTTGGCAACGAATTCAATGACAATTCTGCTTTAATGAAGGCTGTCGAGATTTATCGTGTGGTCGCTTTACCACTAGCGACACGCCATCAAACACCCCAGAATTGGGCAACGACCCAAGATGATCTCGGCAGCGCCCTCCAGTCGCTGGGAGAGCGAACCGGCAATGCGGCGTTGTTGGAAGAGGCCGTCATTGCCTTTCGCTTAGCGCTTTTGGTGCGCTTACACGCCACTGTTCCGGTGGAATGGGCCAAAACACAGCACAACCTTGGCAATTCGCTCAAAATTCTCGGCAAATGGAAGGCGGATAGCAACCTGCTTGGGGAATCAATCGCCATTTTTCGTGCAGTGCTGCTGGAACTAAATCGGGCACAGTTACCACAGGAATGGGCTAAGGCTAAAAACTCACTTGGTGCAGCGCTCCGTATTGCCGGGGAAAGAGAGCGCAACAACGAGCTACTCAAGGAAGCGGTGGGCATCTTTCGAGAAGCGCTGGAGGAACGCATGCGTTCAACAGTTCCGTTGGACTGGGCAGAAACTCAGAATAACCTCGCGAACGCACTCGAATCACTAGGAGAACGTGAGGACAGCATAGCCCTACTCGAAGAAGCCATCAGCGCCTTTCGCGAAGCGTTGCAGGTATACACCCGCGACCGGATCCCGCCAAGGTGGGCTGGAATTCAAAACAATCTTGGCAATGCCTTATGTGCGCTCGGCGAGCGAGGAGCCAGCACTGAGCATTTGCTGGAGGCAGTCAATGCTTATCGAGCGGCGCTTCAGGAATACACACGCGATAGGATGCCGCCCCTATGGGCAATGGCTCAGAACAATCTTGGTTCTGCGCTGCGCGAACTCGGCTCATTGCAGGGCAATGCCGCGCTGCTGGAGCTATCTGTCACAGCCATTCGCAACGCGCTTCAAGTTAGGACACGCGCCGAGGTTCCAGCCGCGTGGGCTGGCACCCAGAACAATCTGGCGAACACGTTTCTAGCCTATTTCAACCTGGTAGGTGACTCCGCTCATCTTGTCCAAGCGAAATCGGCAAACGATATGGCGCTGGAAGTGTTGCATACCGCCGATGCTCCCGACTATCTTGCCAAAGCCGAAGCCACACGCCAAGCCATCCTCGCTGCCACCCCAACCCCGGACCCCAGCCCATGACCCAACTCCTCCACCTCGTCTACGGCGGTGAATTGACGGATCCGCAATCGACCGAGTTTCGGGATCTGACCAAGGTTCACCTTGTCGGCATGTATCCGAGCTACGCCGAGGCGCATAAGGTGTGGAAGGCCGAGGCGCAGCGCTCTATCGACAATGCCCATATGCGCTATTACATCGCGCATCTGCACCGGCTGCATGACGAGCACTAAGACCGGGCCAACCGCGGGCCAACATTGAGCAGCAATTCCTTCGCCCTGACGCTTTACCTCGCAGCGTCCAAACGCGGCATGCCGTTGGCGCATTGGCTGATCCGCACCCGGTTTTCGCGCAAGGATGCCGACAAATCGCGCCTGCCCGAACGGCTGGGGCGAACCTCGGTCCCGCGTCCCGATGGTCGGCTGATCTGGTTTCATGCGGTCAGCGTCGGCGAATCCTTGGCTCTGCTCGAAATCCTGCGGCGGCTGGTTTCCGAGGATAAAACCCTGACCTGCCTGATCACCACCGGCACCTCGACCGCCGCCGAACTGCTGAAGACCCGGCTGCCCGACCGGGTGATCCACCAGTTCATCCCGATTGACGTTTTGCCCGCCGTCACCGCTTTCCTCGACCATTGGCACCCCGATCTGGCGGTCTGGTCAGAAAGCGAGTTCTGGCCGACGTTGATTGTGGAAACCTCAAAACGCAACATCCCGATGATCTCGGTCAATGCCCGCATATCGGAGCGTTCCGCCAACCGTTGGCGTTGGTTCAAAGGCACGATTGCGGCGCTGTTGAACCGGTTCAACTTCATTCAGACGCAAGACACACCAACCGCTGACCACTTCGAAATTCTAGGCATGGACCCCAAGCGGCTGGAAGTGACCGGCAGCCTAAAGGAAGGCTCCGAACCGCTGCCGTGCGACGAAAAGGAACTCGCCCGCCTGACCAAACTTGTCTCTGGCCGCCCAGTTTGGGTGGCGGCTTCCACGCATGAGGGTGAGGAAATCATCGCCGAACAAGCGCATCGCATTGCTGAACGCATCACGCCGCGATTGTTGATGATCCTCGTCCCGCGTCACGTCGAACGAGCTGACGGCATTCTCGCCGCTTTGCCACAAGACGACTGGAACATCGCGCGGCGCTCGCTCCAGCAACCGCTGGCAAAAGACACCGACATCTATCTGGCCGATACGATGGGGGAACTTGGCCTGTGGTATCGCCTCGCCTCGGTCGCCTTTGTTGGTGGCTCGCTGGTGCCGGTTGGCGGGCACAATCCGTTTGAACCGGCAACGCTGGGCTCCGCCATTCTGCACGGCCCGCACGTGTTCAACTTCGCCGACAGCTATGCCCGTTTTACCGAAGCAAAGGCCGCCCGACTGGTGCACAGC
>JANMOK010000385.1:0-8522 GCA_031369165.1 Paracoccaceae bacterium | reverse complement strand
CGGTCGAGGCGGATGGAGGTGGACAGCAGGGGTTTGCCGCCGGTGAGGGTTGGGATGACGCCTGCGAGCATTGCTTCGAAGATATAAGGCACCCCGGCCATGACATGGACGTTGCCGATGCGATAGCCGGGGGCTTTGGAGATGGGGTTGTCGATCAGGGTTGCGCCTTGAGGGACGCGGGCCATGCGCAGGCGGGCTTCGTTCTGGTCGGTTTTAGGGTTTTCATAGTTGGTAGCGAGGATCGCTAGGGCGTCCTCGCGCACCGAAATAGCCACGTTGAAGGCTTTGGCGATGCAATCGGAGGTGACGTCGTCATGCGTCGGGCCGATGCCGCCGGAAGTGAAGACGTAGGTATATGCGGTGCGCAGCGCGTTGACGGCGGCGATGATTTCGTCGGGCTGGTCGGCGACGACGCGGACTTCGTGCAGGTCGATGCCGATTTCGGTAAGTTGGATGGCGAGAAATTGGGTGTTGGTGTCGCGGGTGCGGCCTGACAGAATTTCGTCGCCAATCACGATCATCGCGGCGGTTGGGTTGGGCATGGCATTTTCCATAAATGTTTGGCGCGGGATAGCGGAAATTTTGCGGAAACGGAATGGCTGCAATGCGGTTGGATTTATTGTATTGTTCAACCCGATCCATTATCTGACCGCTGGTTACATCGATTTCTGGCAGGAGAGCGGCTTGGAAGGTTTTTCCCGACCGGGTCTGAACAAAGACGGTATTCGTATTCATTCACCGGCAGATTTTGCCGGAATGCGGGCGGCTGGGCGGGTGGCGGCGTTGATCTTGGATGAGATCGCGCTTTTGGTGGTTCCTGGCGTCACGACGGGCGACCTGGACCAGTTCATCACCGAACGGGTGGCGGCACATGGCACGATTTCGGCAACGATTGGTTATAAGGGCTATAAACACGCGAGCTGTATTTCGATCAATCTTGTAGTTTGTCACGGCATTCCGGGGCCGAAAGTCCTGGCCAGGGGTGACATTCTGAATATTGATGTAACGGTCATTCTGGACGGCTGGTACGGCGACAGCAGCCGGATGTTTGTGGCCGGACATTTGAACCGCAAGGCAGAACGGCTGATCCAGGTGACGCATGATGCGTTGATGGCGGGGATCGAGCAAGTTCGGCCGGGTAATACGTTTGGCGATATCGGTGCAGCGATCCAGCGGCATGTCGAGGCGCAGCGGATGTCTGTGGTGCGGGATTTTTGCGGGCACGGTTTGGGCCGGGTGTTTCACGCGGCGCCCAATGTTTTGCATTATGGGCGCTGGGGCTCGGGGCCGGTACTGGAAGCGGGAATGTTTTTCACCATTGAGCCGATGGTCAATCTAGGGCGGCCGGAAACCAAAGTTCTGGCCGATGACTGGACGGCGGTGACCAAGGACAAGTCGCTGTCGGCGCAGTTTGAGCATTCAATCGGGGTAACCGAGACCGGGTGCGAGATTTTCACCCTGTCACCGGCGGGGAAATTTCATCCGACTTGGGAAATTGGCGCGGGAACTTAACGGCGTTTTAACGGGTTGCGACGAATTTGCGCCATGTCGCAGGAAAAACATCCCCCAGGGTTTATGGAAGCACCGTTTTTTGGCTTGGTTGCCGATGAGGACCATGTTCTCGATCATCGGGAGCGTTTACGCAACCGCTTCATGCAAGCCGGTTCGGGGGCTTTGGCGGATTATGAAATGCTGGAGCTGGTGCTGTTTCGAGCCATTGCCCGGCATGATGTGAAGCCTTTGGCCAAGCGACTTTTGCAGGTATTTGGCGATTTTAACCGGGTAATCTCGGCCCCGGTTGCTCGGCTGGCGCAGCAGGCTGGCGTTGGCGAGGCGGTTATTCGCGAGTTGAAGATTGTTGAGGCCGCGGCGCATCGGCTGGCGCAGGCGCGAATATTGGGGCAGCACGCGCTAAGCTCGTGGGCGGCTTTGATGGCTTATTGCAAGACGGTGATGGCGCACCGGGAAACCGAACAGTTTCGCATCTTTTTTCTGGACCGCAAAAATATTCTGATTGCCGATGAAGAACAGGCAAAAGGCACGGTGGACCACGTTCCGGTTTACCAGCGTGAAGTGGTCAAGCGGGCCCTGGAGTTAAACGCTTCGGCGATTATTCTGGTGCATAATCATCCTTCCGGCGACCCGACGCCAAGCCATGCTGACATTGAAATGACGCACAAGATTGTATTGGCCGCCGAGGCAATGGGCGTGAAAGTGCATGACCATATCATTGTGGGCAAAGAAACCGACGCCAGTTTGAAATCGCTTGGGTTGATGTAGGCAAAGCATCTTGTGACTTATCAACAGGATCGGTGTGTCAAGCACAATATAGCAGCGCACTGCGCCCGAAACGGGTTGCGGTAGGCGCCTGATTTCCGCATATGATTAGCTGGATAATCAAAGTACGGCGCAATTTCCGCGCTGTCTTTTGTGGGGCGTGAAATGGGCATGACAAACAAGTTTGCTATGATTTTGGCAGCGGTGAGTATCGTGTTTGCCGGGCCCGCCTTCGCTCAGACGGCAGCGAGCAGCAGTTTGTATGGCAGCGCCGGTTTGATCGACATGCCGACTGCTGGAATGTTTGAGGATGGCGAAACGTCGTGGACGTTTGGAGTCTTGCCCGGAACGACCCGCGGGTCGATGAATTTCCAGATTCTGCCGAAACTGGAAGGAACGGTGCGCTACAGTACCATCGATGGTCTGGATACGGACGGGTCGTCATCGTTTGATATGAGTTTTGATTTGAAATACCTGCTGATGAGCGAAAGTGGCTGGAGGCCTGCTATAGCCATTGGCCTGCGGGATTTCCTGGGTCACGGGGTATATGCAGGGGAATATCTGGTCGCCTCGAAAACGCTGATCGGCGGCATGACGTTGACGGGCGGCGTTGGCTGGGGCCGTTTGGGAAGCAGCGGCGGGTTCGACAATCCGTTTGGCCCGAGCAATCGTCCGACGACCCGCCTGGCGGGCGGCCAATTTGGCGCCAACCAATGGTTTCGCGGTGACGCAGCATTTTTCGGCGGCTTTGAATGGGAAACGCCCGTCGAGGGGCTGTCGATGAAGGCGGAATATTCTTCGGACAGTTATGCCGAGGAATCGGCCGCCGGGGGGTTCACCCCCTCGGTGCCTTACAGTTTTGGGGTTGAATATGCGCCTTGGGATGGGGTTCGGTTTGGGGCTTATTATCTGAACGGCAAGAATATAGCGTTCGCGCTGACTTTGGGCGGCAATCCGAACGATCCCGTCACCCACCCCGATGCGGGCATTGGGCCAGCGCCCACAATGATTCGACCCGCCAACGGTGACCGCAATCCGGCTTGGGCCGGGAATGAGCAGGTACGCAACCAGATCATGAAGGCGGTTTCCCAAGCGCTGGGCGCTGAGGGCGTGTCGGTGCAATCGGCATTGTTGCGTCCGAAAGTGGTTGAACTGCGGATTTCGAACCATCGAAACGTTTTGCATGCCAAGGCGATTGGCCGGACGGCGCGAATCCTGGCTTTGGCAATGCCGCATTCGGTGGAAAAATTTCGCATCACAATGGTCGAGAACGGCGTAGCGGTTTCAACTGTCATCATCGATCGCTCGGCGTATGAATCACAGGTTGATCGGCCCGACGCGGGCGCGGCTAGCTGGAACAGCACCCGAATTGCTGATGCAGCGCCGTCACTGGGAACGGAAAAGATCTGGGCGCAAGACAAATACCCAGCATTTAGCTGGTCGATCAATCCATCGGTGCCGATTACATTTTTTAACCCAAATCAGCCGGTGACTTACGACGTTCTGATCAATTTTGGCGCACGCTGGCAGTTGAGCCCGACGCTGTCGGTTAGCGGCAACATCTCGCAGCATTTGTTCGGTTCAACCGACGAAAATGCGGTTGGGTCTGAATTTGACAAGACCAGCCGACCCGTGTTGAGCCGATTGGCTTTGGACAAGTCATTCAAACTTGCTGACGCGGTTTACGCCCGTGCCAGCATTGGTTTGCTGGAAAAACAGTACGGCGGAATTGACACGGAGATATTGTGGAAGCCGGTCCAGTCAAACTGGGGTGTGGGGCTGGATGTGGCCTATGTCAAAGAGCGCGATCCGGACAATTATTTTGGATTTGGCCCATTTGAAACCATCACCGGAATTGGGTCTGTTTATTGGGATACAGGTTACAACGACATTACCGCGCAATTGGACGTGGGACGCTTTGTCGGTGGTGACTGGGGCGGCACGGTGACAGTTGGGCGGCGGTTCAACAACGGCTGGGAAGTTGAGGGTTATGTAACTTTGACCGACGCGTCCTATGCTGAATTTGGCGAAGGAGCGTTTGACAAGGGTGTACGGGTCAGCATACCGCTGCGCTGGACCTTGCCATTTGAAACGCGGTCGCGCACGACCGTGACGCTGAGCACGGGAGGCGGGCAATTCGGACGCCGCGTCGGTGGTTCGGGCCGGTTGTACAGCGACGTGCGCGATTATTCGCGGTTGCGGATGTACGAGACTTGGGGGGCGTTCTGGCAATGAGATTTATTGTTGCCACGCTTTTTCTGGTTGGCTTGACGGCCTGTTCAAGCGGTCAGGGTGTCAGCCCGTTGACGAAAGCAATTTTCTCCAAAGTCACTTCGGTCGTTGGCATTGGTGACGAAGCGGCGGCACCGGCTGAAGCTCCGCGGCGGATGACGCGCGAAAGCATCACCTCCTCTGGTTTGGCGATGGTTCGGGCGAAAGTGGGCGAGGGCACAGATCCGCAAACCTTGATCGCCCAAACCGATAACGGTGGTTTTGTCACTTATGCTTCGCAGTTGCGGCAATCGCTGACCATGCGGGGCACTTTGGTGACCGCCACGCGCGGCATTGAGCGCGATCTGCTGTCGACGCAGATTTTTCCCGGCGACCCGATCGCATTTCTGACAAAACCGAGCGATTGGCCAAAATCGGTGCGGCGAATCTATCACCTGCCGGGCAATTCGCCGGAAGGGCAGGTTGTTGACGTGACCTGCAATTTCTTGTTTGGCGAAACCGGCGAGCACACGATTGTGGGAGTGACATATCCGGTCATTCAGGTGTTGGAATCGTGCCAAGGCAAAAACGTCGGTTTTGAGAATGCGCACCTGGCGGATACGAGAACTGGGCAACTCTGGCGCACCCGGCAGTGGATCGGGTTTCAATCTGCGATCGTTTTGATTGACGTTCTGGAGCCTTATACCGAATAGGTAAGGGCGGCCGTTTGACCGCCCTTGATTGGTGACTTTGACAATAATCAACCCGGAGGCGGAGCTGCTTCTTCGCTTTGGCTTACCGCCAAGGCGACCAAGCCAATTGCGAGGAGCGGGATCAGCCATGCGCCTGATCCACCCATCGAGCCTGCGGGCTCTTCCTCAATCATAACAACTGGTTCGGCAGGGGCCTCGAATACGGCGTTACCTGCGACGGCTGCCGTCGATGCAACCGTAATGGCTGCACAAAGTGCGTAAAGTTTCATGCTCAGACCTCAAAGTTTGTTTTTTGCCGGGCAGCTCAATCGATTCCGAGGAACAAAAAGGAAGCCGGATGTGGTTAATTTGCTGCAAGCGGCTGAAAATGCAATGAAAAAAGTCCTGATCGCGCTGGTTTTCGCGCGAACATGTTGCCTGGACGGGTCAGGGCAGCGCCTGGTTTGTGGCGGTCATCGGACGCCGCACAAAATGTAGCGTCACCGCTACGTGGTGCGCAGAGGACTGGGCGGATCATTCATTTGCAAAAACGACCGGCTGATTCGGCTAGATCAAGAGAACCTGAGTGCCGACGACACAGTTGTTGAACAATTCCAGGATCTGTTCGTTGTAGAGCCCAATGCAGCCATTCGAAGACAGGCGGCCGATTTTGCGCGTGTCGTTGGTGCCGTGGATGCGGTAATATTCCCAGGTCAGATACATCGCATGCGTGCCAAGCGGATTTTCCGGTCCCGGTCCAATATAGGTGGGCAGTTCCGGGTTTCGCTGAAGCATGCGCGACGTTGGCCGCCATTCGGGACCGACGATTTTCTGCACGACGGCGGTGCGACCCAGCCGCGTGAGTTCGGGGGTGAGCGGTACGCTGACCGGATAAATCTTGTAAAACGAGCCGTCCGATGGCCAGAAATGCAAGGCACGCTGTTTGGTATCGACCAAAATGGCGCCATTGTTGAGATTGCCGAAAAAACCGTTCCAATTGCGCGTGGTGAAGCTGGAGTATTTGGATTTCACCGGATCGGGACTGATCGGATAACCGTTGCGGTCAAGCGGCAGGTCGGAGACCAGGCCGGTGTCCTGGGCAAAAGCGGCGCCTGTATTCAGCAGCGTACTGGCACCAATTCCTGCGGCCAGCGCACTGCGCGTGAAGGTGCGGCGGTCGAATTTGAGGGGCAAGTTTTTTGACATTGTTGATTCCTAGCGTCGAAAGTTGCGCTGTATGTAATGAAATATGCCAGAAAGTGCAAATCACAGTGCAGGCAAGATGCACTGCCTGCACAGATAAGGGGTTTGAAAGCCACAAGTTTATTCGATAAGACGGCGCGGCTGACCCATTCCAAAGGATTTCCGCATGATCCGTGTCGCCTCAATTCTTACCCTGGTCGCTTTTGTCCTGGCGGCCTGTGCCGGTGGTGACGGCAGCAACAAACCGATTCGAATTTCTGCGGGTCAGACCAATTCGGTGCGCAACGGCCATGTTGCTGCGGTGAATGAGTTGCGGGCACAGGCAGGGCTTGGACCATTGATCCTTTCGGCGGAACTTACCGCGGCTGCCTTGACGCAGGCGCGGGATATGGCCGTGCAAAAGCGGGCATGGCATTTCGGTTCGGACGCCACTTCGCCGCAAGACCGGGCGGCACGGGCGGGGTATTTTGGGCTGATCAAGGGCGAGAACATCGCCGAGAATTATCAGCGCGAAGATTTCCTGCTAAACACATGGATGAACGACCCAGATACCCGGCGGCTGATGCTTGCGCCGGATGGCCGCGATATCGGCTTTGGCTGGTATCAGGAAAACGACGGGCGGCTTTGGTGGGTTCAGGTGATCGGCTGATCGGTTGTGACTATCGGTTCGTCGCCGAAAATGGCAATCGGCGTGCCAACCGGAACGTAGGCCCAGATTTCTTCGATATGGTCGTCGGTCACCGAAATGCAGCCGGCTGTCCAGTCGGGGCGATTCTTGTCAGAGCGCAGGGTCGGGCCGCCGTGGATGAAAATGTCGCCACCGGGTGAGACATCACGCAACAACGCCTGTTCGCGGTCGATGTCGTTTGGATAGGAAACGCGCAGGCTGAGGTGATAGTCGCTGGCCGGATTGCGGCGGTCAATCTGGTAGAGACCTTCCGGGGTGCGACCGTCGCTTTTTTCGGTCTTGTGGCCGTCGGGTGCGAAACCGAGGTTGATCTTGTAGGAGCGCACATAAACTTGGTTTTTCACCAAAGCCAAGGTGCGGGCGCTTTTCCAGACGATGACGCCATCGACGAAATTTGCCGGGTCATAGCCGTACTTGCGGCGCGAGATTTCTGAAGGTGTAGGTCCAGCGCAGGCGGCAAAGAGTGCCGGGGTTGCGAGGATGGATGCCACGAACGCGCGGCGACCAAGGATCACGGATCGGGGGATTTCGATTTCAGACGTCATGTCACATACCAACCTGCACTGCCCAAAGATCGGCATCCTCTGTCGGGTTGCCTTAGGGCAATTTGATTAACACAAGAATTGGCTTTGAAAAAGCGGGTTTTTGGGAGGGCCTACGTCACGGCGGCGTGATCGGCGGTGCGACCCCGCCGCGCCTTTTCGCTGGCCGATTTCAACTGGCCACACGCCGCCATGATGTCTTCGCCGCGCGGGGAGCGGACGGGGCTGGCGTAGCCGGCTTTGTTGACGATGCGGGCGAAAGCCTCGATGCGGTCGGGGTCGGAGCGTTCGTAGGGGGCGTTGGGCCAGGGGTTGAAGGGGATCAGGTTGATTTTGGCCGGGATGCCGGCGATGAGTTTGACCAGACGTCGGGCGTCGGCGTCGCTGTCATTGACGCCTTTGAGCATGACGTACTCAAAAGTGATCCGCTCGGAATTGGCGGCGCGGGGATAGTCGCGGCAGGCTTGGAGAAGCGCGGCGATGTTCCATTTCTTGTTGATCGGCACCAGTTTGTCGCGGATTTCGTCGGTGGTGGCGTGGAAGCTGATGGCGAGGAGCGAAGAGATTTCCTCGCCCGCGCGGATGATTTCGGGGACGACGCCGGAGGTGGACAGGGTGATGCGGCGGCGCGAAAGGGAGATGCCCTCGCCGTCCATGACGATTTTCATGGCGTCGCGGACGGCTTCGAAATTATACAGCGGCTCGCCCATTCCCATGAGGACGACGTTGGAGAGCATACGGTTGGCGGGGGGTTTACCTTTGGCATCGGCCCATTCGCCGAGGTCATCACGGGCGAACAGGATTTGGCCGACTATTTCGGCGGCAGTCAGGTTGCGGACCAGTTTCTGGGTGCCGGTGTGGCAGAAGGAACAGGTGAGGGTGCAGCCGACCTGGCTGGAGATGCACAGG
>JANMOK010000352.1:0-15385 GCA_031369165.1 Paracoccaceae bacterium | reverse complement strand
TGCCTTGCCAGACGAGGGCGAATGAAGCGGCTGGGCTGGCGGGCACTGATGCACAAGGGCTTGGTCGAGCTGAAGTTGCCTCCGGATGTTTTCTGGGCGTTGACGCCCGCGGAATTGGCGCTGATGGCGGGGGTTGGCGGGGGCGCGGCGGTGTTGTCGCTTAAGGGGTTGGCGGATTTGTTGGAGCGGTTTCCAGATGCGGTGGGCGATCCCCGCCGGCGCGGGGATGACAAACGGGAGGTGGAAAGATGGCGGACGTTGAATTTGAGGCAGAACGGCTGGCGATGATCGCGGCCGATCTGGAAAGCTCGGTCGCGGGCACCGAAGCGGTGACTTCGGCGTTTCGCGCCGAACTGGAAGATGTGAAGGGTGCGATGACCGCGGCAGCGGCGCAGGCTGCTGGTCTGTCGCGCTCGCTTGGGTCGTCGTTGAAAACTGCCTTTGATGACCTGATTTTTGACGGTGCGAAATTGTCGGATGTCTTAAGCAACATTGGGCGCAGCGTTGCCAGCTCGGCCTATAATTCGGCGGTGACGCCGGTGGCAAACGCGGTTGGCGGTGTCATTGGCAATGGTTTGCAATCGCTGTTCGCTTCGATCTTGCCCTTTGCAAACGGGGCGGCGTTTAGCGCGGGCCGGGTTACGCCGTTTGCCAATGGCGGGGTTGTAACCCAACCCAAAGGGTTTGCGATGCGCGGCGGGGTCGGGTTGATGGGTGAAGCGGGTCCTGAAGCGATTATGCCTTTGGCGCGCGGGTCTGATGGCAAGCTGGGGGTGCGCGGCGGCGGCGGCAGGTCGGTTCATGTGACCATGAACGTGTCAACGCCAGATGTTGCCGGATTTCAGCGGTCATCAAGCCAAATCGCCGCGAATTTGAGCCGCGCACTGCAGCGCGGCGGCCGGAATCTGTGAGGTAGAAATGAATTTCCATGACGTGCGGTTTCCCGCAGCTTTGTCGTTTGGCTCCAGCGGTGGCCCCGAACGACGCACCGAGATTGTAACTTTGGTGAATGGATTTGAGGAGCGCAACAGCCCGTGGAAACAATCGCGCCGTCGCTATGACGCCGGTGTTGGCATGCGGTCCTATGATGACCTTGATGTTTTGATCGGGTTTTTTGAAGCCCGTCACGGGCAGCTTTACGGGTTTCGCTGGAAGGACTGGAACGATTTCAAATCGTGCGAACCATCGGCCATTGTCAGCGCCGTGGATCAGACGATTGGTGAAGGCGACGGCACGCGGACGACGTTTCAGTTGATAAAGACTTATCGCTCGGGCGCTTTCGCCTATGCGCGGCAAATTCGCAAGCCGGTAGCGGACACAGTGAAAGTCGCGCTTTCCGGCGACGAGGCCAGCGAAGAATTGGATTTTTCCGTCAACCTGGACAACGGTGAAATCACATTTCTGATCGCACCGCCTTTGGGGGCAGTCGTTTCTGCAGGCTTTGAGTTTGACGTGCCGGTGCGCTTCGACACCGACCGGATATTGGCCAATGCCTCGGCTTTTCAGGCAGGTGAAATACCGTCAATTCCAGTTGTCGAGGTGCGGGTCTGATGCGCGAAATTGCAGCTGAATTTCAAGCCAAGCTGGATTCGGGCACCACGACTTTGTGCCGATGCTGGAGAATTATCCGCAAGGATTCGGTCGCACTTGGTTTTACCGACCACGACGAAGATTTGGCGTTTGAGGGCGTAACGTTTCAAGCCAATTCGGGTTTGGATTCTGGAACGATCCAGACCTCCACAGGTTTGGCAGTGGATAATTCGAGCGTGCGTGGCGCGCTGAATGCCGACGGCCTGACTGAAAGCGACATAATGGCCGGGCGCTATGACGGTGCAGAGATGTGGCAGTGGCTGGTTGATTGGAGCGACGTTGCGCATCGGATCGTGTTGTTTCGCGGCTTTCTTGGTGAAATCTGTCGCGGACCGACGGCGTTTGAAGCCGAAGTGCGTGGGCTGGCGGAGGCGTTGAACAAGCCGCTTGGCCGGGTTTATCTGCGCGACTGTGATGCCGCGCTTGGCGACAGCCATTGTATGGTTGACGTGAGTTTGCCGCAATATTCGGTAGAGGTCGTTGTCATTGGAGCTGACCGCAACAGCGCGGTATTTCCCGAGTTATCAGAATATTCAACGGGTTGGTTTGCGCAAGGGACTGTGCGCTGGCTGAGTGGTGCCAATGCCGGGTTGGCGAGCGCGATCAAGGCGGATATTAGCGGTGATGGCAAGCGGGTAATTTCGCTGTGGCGCGAGGTGGCATTTTCAATTGAAGCTGGTGATCGGGCGTTACTCGTAGCGGGTTGCGACAAGCGGCAGGAAACCTGCAAGGGCAAATTTTCCAACTTTGCCAATTTCAGGGGATTTCCGCATATGCCCGGCGAAGACTGGGTGGTTTCCTATCCAAAACATGGCGACCGGCTGGATGGCGGGAGCATGTTTCGTGAGCAATGAACGCGTCATTCCCATAGCGCAGCGCTGGATTGGAACGCCGTATCAGCATCAGGCAAGTTGCGAAGGCGCGGGCGCGGATTGCTTGGGATTGGTCCGGGGAATCTGGCGCGAAATCTATGGCTGCGAGCCGCAAGCGGTGCCTGCCTATACGCAGGATTGGTCGGAAACGGGTCGTGTCGAGGTTTTGTTAGAGACCTGCAACAGGCACATGACCGCCGTCGAAATGGCGTTGCCGGGTGACTTGCTGGTCATGCGGATGGGCGCTTTTGCGGTAGCCAAGCACTTGGCAATTCTGAGCGGGCCGGCAACGATTATCCACGCCTTTTCGGGGCATGGGGTTGTGCAATCGCCGCTGTCAAAACATTGGGCCCGCAAAATTGCCGGCGTCTTTCGATTTCCGACGTGAGGTAAAGTATGGCAACATTGATCTTATCTGCCGCTGGCGCGGCATTGGGCGGCAGCTTTGGCGGATCGATCCTGGGTGTTTCGGCCGCGCTGTTGGGCCGCGCTGCGGGCGCAACCATTGGCAATTTTATCGATCAGCGCCTGTTGGGCGCAGGATCGGCGGCAGTACCAACCGGTCGAGCGAATTCGCTGCGATTGATGGGTGCCAAAATCGGAACGCCGATTGCGCGCGTATTTGGCCGCAGCCGGGTCGGGGGCAACGTGATCTGGGCAACCAGGTTCAAGGAATTTTCGCATTCAACCGGCACAGGAAAGGCATTGGCGGCGGCTGGACCGAGCGTGCGGCAATTTGGCTATTCCATATCGTTTGCTGTTGGTTTGTGCGAAGGCGAGATTTCAAGGGTCGGCAAGATCTGGGCTGATGGCAAATTGCTGAAGCAGAAATACCTGAATTTTCGGGTTCACAACGGTTCGGAAACGCAATTGCCCGATCCGCTGATTGAGGCGGTTGAAGGCGTGGGGAATGCACCTGCATGTCGCGGCTTGGCCTATATCGTCTTTGAAAGTCTGGCCTTGGAAGAATTTGGCAACCGCATTCCACAGATAAGTGCCGAGGTTTTTCGCCGGGTAGGCAAGCCGCATATCGCCGAGCTTATTCAAAGCGTTGCGCTGGTGCCCGGAACCGGCGAATACGCCCTTGCGACGGAGCACGTGCGATTTTCGGAAGGCAAAGGCAAAAGCAGCAGCCCGAATGTCAACAATGGCAATGGTCGGCCCGACTTTGTTGAATCGATGATGCAGCTCGAAGAAGAATTGCCAAATTGCAGCAGCGTATCGTTGGTGGTGAGTTGGTTTGGCAGCAATCTGAGCTGCGGCAATTGCTTGGTTTTGCCAAAGGTCGAGCAGAACGCGCGGGATGCGAACGTTAGCTGGCGGGTCAGCGGTATCGGCAGAATGCAGGCGGAAGTTGTCAGTCTGGTGGACGAGCGCCCGGCTTTTGGCGGAACACCGTCGGATGAGTCGGTTGTTCAGGCGATCAAATATCTGAATGATCACAACAAGCGGGTGACGTTTTATCCTTTTTTGCTTATGGATATTCAGGCAGGAAACGGTTTGGTCGACCCGTGGAGCGGGGTTACGCCGCAGCCGAATGTTCCGTGGCGCGGTCGTATCACATTGGCGCGTGCGCCGGGGCAACCGGGCAGTTCGGACAACACCAATGCGGCGGCGAGCGAGGTGGCGCAGTTTTTTGGAACAGCGAATGCGAGCGATTTTGTAGTCGCCGACGAAGAAATCGCGTTTAGTGCAGCACCGCAATGGAGTTATCGGCGGTTCATCCTGCACTATGCGCATTTATGTGCGCTGGCCGGTGGGGTTGATACATTCTGCATCGGCTCCGAATTGCGCGGATTGACGCAAATTCGCGATGGGTCAGATGGGTTTCCGGCCGTCGAACACTTGCGGGCTTTGGCGGCGGATGTGCGGGCAATTTTAGGAGCGACGTGCAAAATTACCTATGCGGCGGATTGGTCAGAATATTTTGGCTATCATCCGCAGGAGGGTTCGGGGGACGTCTTCTTCAATCTTGACCCGCTTTGGGCCGATGCGAACATCAATTTCATCGGCATTGATAATTACATGCCGCTGTCGGATTGGCGCAATTCCGGCAAAAATCTGGATGACGATTGGAAATCGCCTTACAATCTGGACTATCTGAAATCGAACATTGAAGGCGGCGAAGGTTATGATTGGTATTATGAATCGTTAGCCAAGCGAGATTTGCAACTTCGCAGCGGTATTTCGGATGGTGGCTACGATGAGCCTTGGGTGTTTCGTTACAAAGATATTCGCAACTGGTGGTCCAACAGCCATCACAATAGGCAAAATTCCGTTCGATCTGTGATAGCGACCGACTGGGTGGCGAAATCCAAGCCAATCGTTTTCATGGAGGTCGGCTGCCCCGCGATACACAATGGAGCCAACCAACCGAATTGTTTCCTCGACCTGAAATCTTCGGAATCGGCGGTGCCCTATTATTCAAATGGCGGCAAAGACCAACTTGCGCAGGCCAGTTTTCTGACAGCGGTGCTGGAATACTGGAGCGAAGGCGAAAACAATCCGCTGGCAACCGATTATGTCGGCAGGATGGTCGATGTTTCGAGAACCAATGTTTGGGCTTGGGACACACGGCCCTGGCCGAATTTTCCGGAAAGAACCTCGGTCTGGAGCGACGCCGCAAATTTCGATCGCGGCCATTGGATAAACGGTCGCATTGGCGACGCAAAGTTGGCGGACGTCGTGGCGGAGATTTGCGCAGCGTCGGGCCTTGTAGGGACTGATGTCACGCAGCTTTACGGCAGTGTCACCGGAATGGATGTGACATCGGTAGAATCGGGGCGGCAGACGCTTCAGTCCTTGATGTTGTGCTATGGGTTTGACTGCTTTGAAACGGATGGACGGCTGGTGTTTCGCAGCCGGGAGATCGGCACGCCGATAAATCTGGATAGCGCACGGTTTGCACATGATGCCGAAAGTGGCGACCAATATACGGTTACCCGAAACGACGCCAGCGAAATGCCAGGCAGGTTGCGCTTAGAATTTATCCTGACCAACGGCGAGTATCAAACCGGCGCGGTTGAGGTGGTGGATTGCTCGGTCGGCGACCGCACGGTTTCGACTTCCACCTTGCCAATGTTGCTGGACGATAGCGAAGCGAAACTGATTTTGGAGCGATGGATCAACGAAAGCGGCGCGGCGCGGGAAACTATTTCTTTCAACCTGCCGATTTCGTTTACCGGTCTGAGCGGTGGCGACTTGATTGAGGTGGCGTTTCCCCTGCTCACCACCTGCTATCGGGTCGACCGGATAGAGGAAGGCGCGTATCGGAAAATTGAAGCCGTCAAGGTTGAGCGAGAAATCTATGCTAGGTCCGCCTTGGTAGCGGGGAAATCAACCGGTTCGGCCGGCGTGGCGGCCAGTCCTATGATGTTCAGTGAATTTTTGGATTTGCCTGTGCTGGGAAATTTGGCGGGACCATTTATTGCCGCTTGCTGCGACCCTTGGCAGGGTCCGGCTGCGGTTTATTCGTCGGCATCGAACAACGGTTATATTTTGAAAGCAACCGTCGAATCTTGTGCGATTGTTGGTCAAGTCCTGGAGGATCTGCCGCCCGCAGACTCTGGCCGATGGATGCGGCATTCGGTTCGCATCAAGGTTTCGTCTGGTGCGTTGGCGACGTATTCCGAGGAGGATGTTTACAACGGTGAGAACCTGATTGCGGTTCGAAAACCGGGCCTGCATGACTGGGAATTGTTGCAGTTCCGCTCGGCTGTTTTGAGCGGGCCAAACGAATACATCTTGACCGATCTGTTGCGCGGGCAATTTGGCACCGAGTTTTTGGCCAGCGAAACCGTGCCATCGGGCAGCGATATCGTCGTCGTGAACAGTGCGATAGGTCGCATTGATATTCCCGATTCTATTTGTGGATTGCCGCGTCACTATCGCGTTGGTCCGGCCATCGAGCCGTGGAGTGACGAGAGTTATCAACACAGCAACTGGACTTGTGGCTGTGTTGGACTTCGTCCCTATGCGCCAGTTCATTTGCATGCACAGCGACAGGCGGATGGTGCAATTCAATTCACCTGGATCAGGCGCACAAGGCTTGACGGCGATAGTTGGGAGGGGCCGGATGTGCCTTTGGCCGAAACGCGTGAAACTTATCAAGTTCGGTTGGCGGGCGGAGTTCGATTGGTCGAAACCACAGCGCCGATCTTCAGCTACTCGCTGGCTGAACAAGTGTCAGACGGCTTGACTGCACCTTTTGACATGGAAGTCGCCCAAATTTCGGATCGGTTTGGCACCGGTCCCTTTGCAAGGATTACGTTCGATGAGTGAAACCTATCAATTCAAATTGCCGTTGATTTCGCCTTCACAGGCGCAAAAGCATGTGACCGTCAACGAGGCATTGGCGCGAATAGATGCGCTGGGCCGGTTGCGGGTTGGTTCGCGGATATTGACGGTGCCGCCGGGTTTGGTTGTTGAAGGTCGCTGTTTTGTGGTCGGCACTGGAGCGTCGGATGCTTGGGCCGACAAAGATGGGCAAGTTGCAATTCGTGCAAATGGCGGCTGGAGTTTTGCTCGACCGTTGGCAGGCTGGCAAGCGTGGGACGAAAGCCTGTCGGCAAATGCCACGTTTGACGGCATTCAATGGTTGGACAACGCAACAGCGACATCCGGCACCGGTGCGGCGACTTTGGCACATATAAGGACAATAGATCATGTTGTTGGGGCCGGATCTACGTCAACAACGCCGATTGTGATCCCCAGTCATGCACAAGTTCTGGCGGTTACGGCGCGGGTAATTTCGCCAATCGCCGGGACTGGACTGGCCAGTTTTTCCATTGGCGTTGCTGCGGATTTGGGGCGCTATGGCAGTGGCATTGGTCTGGCGTTGAATTCATTCGCGCGCGGAATTACCGGCACCCCTGTGACCTATTATACCGACACAGCCTTAATACTTTCGCCCAATGCCGGCACATTTGCAGAAGGAACAGTGCGCCTGGCCGTGCATTTATGTGAAGTCGTGCCGCCACGCCAAGTGTGATTGGCGAGATCACAGAAAGTCATCTGCTTGCCCTTGATTTTACGTTTTTCAATGTGATTTAAGTAACTTGGCGCATTTGCGGTGAAAAAGGCGGGCTTATCGTGTCCAATCTCAAAATCAATCTGGCGAAGATCGACCCCGTATGGTCGCAAATTCGGGCCGAAGCGGCGCATATTGCTGACAGTGAGCCTGCCTTGGCGGCTTTGGTGCATTCGGCTGTATTGCACCATGAATCTCTGGAAACTGCGCTGGGATATCGCATCGCGTTGAAACTGGCATCAACGGAACTTTCGGAATCGGTGCTGCGTGAACTGGTCGACGCCGGATTTCATAGAGATGCGGAACTTGGTGCGGCGGCGCGGGCCGATATCGTCGCGGTGGTGGAACGCGACCCAGCATGCCACCGGATGATTCAGCCGCTGTTATTTTTTAAGGGCTTTCAGGCGGTTCAAGCCTATCGCGTGGCACATCATTTGTGGGTCAGCGGGCACAAGGATTTGGCCTATTTCTTTCAGATGCGAATTTCCGAAGTTTTTGGTGTGGACATTCATCCGGGTGCGGTCATTGGCAAAGGCTTGATGATTGATCACGCCCATTCGATAGTTATTGGCGAGACGGCGGTGGTCGGCAACAACGTGTCCATGTTGCATTCGGTGACACTGGGTGGCACCGGCAAGGAAGATCAGGACCGGCACCCGAAAATTGGCGACAGCGTTCTGATTGGCGCTGGGGCCAAGATTTTGGGCAATATTAAGGTTGGCAACGACAGCCGGATCGCAGCAGGTTCGGTGGTGTTGACCGAAGTGCCGCCGTGCAAGACCGTGGCCGGGGTCCCGGCCAAAATCATCGGCGAGGCCGGTTGCGAGCATCCGTCGCAGACCATGGATCAGATTTTGTCGGACGGGGCTGCGGCGATACTCAACTGAACTGCGGCGTACTGTCGAGGCTGAGGGCGGGGGCCGGGCATTTCCTCGGCCTTTTCTTTGCGAGTCAAAGAGTTACGCCAGCAGGTTCATCGGGTTTTCCAGGTAAGTCTTGACAGATGCCAGGAATGCGGCCCCGAGCGCGCCGTCGATGACGCGGTGATCGACCGAAAGGGTGACGGACATGACCGTCGCCACCACAATTTCCCCTTCCTTGTCGACGACAGGTTTTTGAACCCCGGCACCAACCGCGAGAATTGACGCATGCGGCGGGTTGATGACGGCGTCGAAGTTTTCAATGCCCATCATGCCGAGATTGGAAATAGCAAAACTGCCGCCCTGGTATTCCTGCGGCGCCAGTTTGCGGGTGCGGGCGCGGGCGGCGAGGTCCTTCATTTCAGACGAAAGTTTCGACAGCGACTTGGTCTCGGCGTCGCGCAGCACCGGGGTGAACAGGCCGCCTTCGATGGCGACGGCAACGGCGACGTCGGAAGCTTTCATTTTCAGAACGCGATCGCCAGCCCAGACGGCGTTGCAGTTGGGATTGTCTTGCAGAGCGAGGGCGCAGGCCTTGATGATGAAGTCGTTGACGCTGAGCTTGATGCCGCGGGCTTCGACCGATTTGTTGAGTTTCGCCCGGAAGTCCATCAGGGCGTCGAGATGGATGTCGCGGCGCAGGTAGAAATGCGGAATGGTCGATTTCGCTTCGGTCAGGCGGGCGGCGATGATCTTGCGCATTCCGTCGAGCGGGACTTCCTCGTATTTGCGGTCGGCGTAGGTTTTGCGCAGGGTTTCGAGGGTGGCGCTGGCGGGTGCGGCAGTTGCTGGCGTTTGGGTCGGGGCGGTCCCCGCCTTTGCGGGGATGACCGATGCGCCCTCTACGTCGGATTTGACTATGCGGCCGTGCGGGCCGGAGCCTGTGACCGAAGTTAGGTCGAGTCCTTTGTCGGCAGCGATGCGGCGGGCGAGGGGGGAGGCGAAGACGCGGGCGTGCACCTGCGCGGGGGTGACAGGAGTGGGAGTTGGGGCGGCATTTGTCGCTGGTGCCGACGAAGGCGGCCCCGGTTCTGCGACCGGGGCAGCGGGGACTTTTGGAGCCGGTGCCCCGGCAACCGCATCGGCGTTTTCGCCATCCTCCAGCAAGACCGCGATCAAGGCGTTGACTTTGACCCCTTCGGTTCCGGCAGGAACTACAATTTTTCCCATCACGCCTTCATCGACGGCCTCGAATTCCATTGTCGCCTTGTCGGTTTCAATCTCGGCAATCACGTCGCCGGATTTGACTTTGTCGCCTTCCTTGACGTTCCATTTGGCCAGTGTGCCTTCTTCCATGGTCGGGGAGAGGGCGGGCATCAGGATGTTGATGGGCATGATTTCCCCTTAGCGGTAGGTGACGGATTTGCAGGCGGCGATCACTTCGGCAGTGGTGATCAAGGCCAGTTTCTCGAGATTGGCGGCATAGGGCATCGGCACGTCTTTGCCGGTCAGGGTGATGACGGGCGCGTCGAGATAGTCGAACGCCTGTTGCATCAGCACCGACGAGATATAGCTGCCAATCGAACAGACCGGGAAACCTTCCTCGACGGTGACGCAGCGGTTGGTCTTTTTGACCGAGTTCACCACGCATTCGGTGTCCATCGGGCGGATTGTGCGCAGGTCGATGACTTCGGCGGAAATGCCTATCTTGGCCAGTTCATCGGCGGCGGCGAGCGCATAAGTCATGCCGATGCTGAAGCTGACGATCGTGACATCGGTGCCCTGGCGCCAGATGCGGGCCTTGCCGATGGGGACGGTGTAATCCGCGATGTCGGGCACGTCGAAACTGCGGCCATAGAGGATTTCGTTTTCGAGGAAGATCACCGGGTTGGGGTCGCGGATGGCCGATTTGAGCAGGCCTTTGGCATCGGCTGCGGAATAGGGCTGCACGACTTTCAGCCCCGGGATATGGGCGTACCAAGCGGCGAAGTCCTGGCTGTGCTGGGCCCCGACGCGCGCGGCAGCGCCGTTCGGGCCGCGGAAGACAATCGGGCAACCCATCTGGCCGCCCGACATGTACAGCGTCTTGGCCGCCGAGTTGATGATCTGGTCCATCGCCTGCATGGCGAAGTTGAAGGTCATGAACTCGACAATCGGGTGCAGGCCGGTCATGGCCGCACCGATCGCCATGCCGGCGAAGCCGTGCTCGGTGATCGGGGTGTCGATGACGCGTTTGGGGCCGAATTCGTCGAGCAGGCCCTGGCTGATCTTGTAGGCGCCCTGGTATTCACCGACTTCCTCGCCCATCAGGAATACATTCGGGTCGCGGCGCATTTCTTCGGCCATCGCGTCGCGCAAAGATTCGCGCACCGAGCGGCTGGTGAAAGTGGTGCCTGCGGGCAGGTCTTGCTCGACGGGCTGAACTGCAACTGGAGCGGCGGCGACCGGGGCTGGGGCGGCGGCGGTTTTTGCCACCGCGGTGGTGGAAACGGTGGGCACGGCCGCAGCATCCTCGCCGTCTTCCAGCAACACCGCAATCGGCGTGTTCACTTTCACGCCTTCGGTTCCCTCGGCGACCAGTATCTGACCGATTTTCCCTTCATCCACCGCTTCAAATTCCATCGTTGCCTTGTCGGTTTCAATCTCGGCAATCACTTGGCCGGATTTGACGGCGTCGCCTTCTTTGACCAGCCATTTGGCCAGATTGCCTTCTTCCATGGTGGGCGAAAGGGCGGGCATGAGTATTTGAATTGCCATGGTCTTTCCCCTCAGGCGTAAATGTCGGTGTAAAGCTCGGACAGCGCCGGTTCAGGGCTGGCGGTGGCAAAATCGGCGGCGTCGCTGACCACTTTCTTGATGTCCTTGTCGATGGTTTTCAGGTCATCTTCGGTTGCATGACCGCCGGTCAGCAGCATGTCGCGGATTTTCTCGATCGGGTCGCGCTCGTCTTTCATTTTCTGCACTTCTTCGCGGGTGCGGTATTTCGCCGGGTCCGACATCGAATGACCGCGATAGCGGTAGGTGTTCATCTCGAGGATATAGGGGCCATTACCGGCGCGACAGTGTGCCACTGCTTTTTCCCCTGCAACTTTAACCGCCAGCACATCCATGCCATCGACCGCTTCGCCCGGGATTCCATAGGGAATGCCGCGCGTGAATAGCGCAGGGGAAGACGAGCCGCGTTTCAAGCTGGTGCCCATCGCATATTGATTGTTCTCGACCACGAAAATGCAGGGAATTTTCCATAGCGCCGCCATGTTGAACACTTCCGCTATCTGGCCTTGGTTGGCGGCACCGTCGCCGTAATAGGCGAAGGAAACATTGTCATTGCCACGATACCAATTGGCAAAAGCCAAGCCGGCGCCAATTGAAACTTGGGCACCAACGATGCCATGGCCGCCGTAGAAATTCTTTTCCTTGGAAAACATGTGCATCGAGCCGCCCTTGCCGCGCGAATAGCCGCCGGAACGCCCAGTCAATTCTGCCATCACGCCATTAGGGTCCATACCGCAGGCCAGCATATGGCCGTGGTCGCGATAGGAGGTGACGCGCTGGTCACCTTCTTTGGCACTGGCTTCCAGGCCGACGACGACCGCCTCTTGCCCAATGTACAGGTGGCAGAACCCACCGATCAGTCCCATGCCGTAAAGCTGGCCGGCCTTTTCTTCGAACCGGCGGATCAGCAGCATGTCGTGGTAATATTCTAGCAGTTCCTCTTTGGAAATGCTCGATGACTTACCGCGTTTTGATGCCGCCATGACGTCTTCTCCCAGAAATAGTTTAGTTTTTAACTATCTTGATTATACAAAGGCTCTTTGACGAAATCATCATGTATTTTACGCATGGCAGCAATTTGTTTCTGCAGCGCTTTGCGCGGAAACCGGCAACAGCCGCTCATCTTAACAGCATTGAAATTCGCAATAATATTCAGCGGATAATAATCTCGTCGCCACGCGCCAGGCCAAGAACCTTGCGGCTTTGCTCATCCAAAAGATCAAGGTCCAGATACTGGTTTGACAGGCGATGCGTCTTGTTGGCAATTGCGGCGTGTTCGGATTTCAGATCAACCAATTCGATCATCAACCGCTGTTCCTCGGATTCAATTTCGATCAGCCGGAACAGGCCAAAGTCGCCTTGCAGCGCGGCAAAGGTGAAATAGATCAAAGTCAGGAATGCCAATCCGGCAACCAGATAGGCAGCGTAAGCATACTGCGACTTTTCAGATTCCATTCACTGCCTCGATGCGGAATTACGATCCGCTTGCCGACATTCATGGCAGAATGGTGATCTATTGCAACGTCAAATGACCGCTCGAGTGTGGCGCGTATAAACTGTTGCCAATCTGCACGGCCTAAAGTCGGCCCATGTATATTTCAACAAGATTTCCAAGCATTTCCAGGG
The DNA here is from genome assembly GCA_031369165.1 of Paracoccaceae bacterium. Taxonomy (GTDB): domain Bacteria; phylum Pseudomonadota; class Alphaproteobacteria; order Rhodobacterales; family Rhodobacteraceae; genus JANMOK01. The sequence continues at coordinate 2,633 of JANMOK010000352.1, read as the reverse complement.
CTTCCTTGCGGGGCCTTTGAAAGGAATTGCGCCCAACGATGGAACCATTGCCGCCGCCATCGCGAATTGCGCGTGCGTCATCAAGGATCGAATCCGCGCCCTTCTTGGCGCCACCGGAAAATACCACCAACCGTCGGCCGTTGAAGCAAGATTTCACCACGTCACGCACGCGCGCTGCGCTGGTTGAAACATCGACTTTCGCGCCCTCGTAAACCTTTTTAGCCTCACCCTGCGCCAAATGTGGCGTGGACAACTTAACCTTGATGATATGCGCGCCCAGCAGCGCTGCCATGTGCGCCGCATAGGCCGAAATGTCGGCGGCCGTCTCGGCTTCCTTGTCCAGAGCTTCACCGCGCGGGTAAGACCAGATCACCGTCGCCAAGCCTTTTGCCGCCGCCTCAGCCCGCATCGCAACCACATCGCTGAACATATCCAATGCCGCGCTGGACCCCGGATAAACCGTAAACCCAATCGCCGAGGCACCGATGCGCAAAGCATCATCGACCGAGCCGGTAATTGCCTGCGTTTTGGGCGCCGTATCGGGGATCAGAGAATTGGCCGAGTTTACTTTCAAAATCATCGGAATCTGCCCGGCAAAGGTATCGGCCCCGGCTTCCAGCATTGGCAGAGGCGCAGCGAATGCGTTCAGTCCGGCATCGATGGCTAGCTGAAAATGGTAATGCGGATCGTAGGCATCAGGGTTGGATGCAAACGAGCGCGCCGGGCCGTGTTCAAACCCCTGATCCACCGGCAGGATGATCATCTTGCCTGTGCCAGCCAGTTTGCCTGTCATCAAAATACGCTGCAGATTGGCCTTCACCCCGGGGTTATCGGCCTCATAAGAACCGAGTATCTTTCTGACAACAGCGCTGGTTTGCATTCTGGTTACCTCTTCAATTGGACAGAGCCGCGACACCGGGCAGGGTCTTGCCCTCCAGCCATTCCAGAAATGCGCCACCGGCGGTGGATACATAACTGAATTTTTCGGCCGACCCGCTGGCGTTCAGCGCCGCAACTGTATCACCGCCGCCAGCGACCGACAACAATAGCCCGGCTTGGGTCAATTCCGCCGCCTTGCGCGCGGCGGCATCTGTAGCGGCATTGAATGGCGCAATCTCGAATGCCCCCAGCGGACCGTTCCAGACCAGAGTTTTCGCCCGGATAAACAGCTCTGATATTCGCACAACTGAATCTGGCCCCGTATCCAAAATCAAATCATCGCTGCCGACATCGTCGACACGAACGATCCGGCTTGCGGCCCCTTCGCGAAATTCTTTTGCAACCACAACATCGACGGGCAGAACCAACTCACAACCAGTGTCTTCGGCCTTGTGCAGAATCTCCAGCGCCTGTGGCTTCAGGTCATGTTCACACAGCGACTTGCCAACAGAAATTCCTTGCGCTGCCAAAAACGTGTTGGCCATGCCGCCGCCAATGACAATGTGGTCAACCCGACCGACCAAATTACCCAGCAAATCCAGCTTGGTTGAGACTTTGGCCCCTCCGACAACAGCCACCAAAGGTCGTTTGGGGTTGGCCAGTGCATTCTCCAAAGCCCCAAGCTCTTCCTCCATCAGCCGACCGGCGCAACTGGGAAGCAAATGCGCGATGCCCTCGGTCGAAGCATGCGCGCGATGCGCTGCCGAAAACGCGTCATTACAATAAATCTGGCCTAGAGCTGCCAATTGTTTAGCAAAAGTAGCATCATTCGCCTCTTCACCGGGATGAAACCGCGTATTTTCCAGCAACAACGCGCCGCCGGATTTCAGGGCCGAAATCGCCGCAGCCGCCACTCGACCCACACAATCTTCCGCGAAATCGACCTTTTGCCCAAGCGCCGCCTCGAGCGCCGGAAGGGTGACGCGCAAGCTCATTTCCGGCACGACCTTGCCCTTGGGGCGGTCAAAATGCGCCAGCAAAACCGGCTTGCCACCCTTGGCCAAAATACCTTTAATCGTTGGCACGATCCGCTCAATCCGCGTTGCGTCCGTCACGATGCCGTTCTCAACCGGCACGTTGATATCAACCCGCACCAGCACCACTTTGCCGGTCACATCCACGTCGTCCAATGTCTTCCAACTCATATCGGGCACCATTCCAAAACTACCGCCAAACGGCAACATAAGTTATCAATTGCAACAACTTGCGACCCAATTCTAACAGCATCGCCCCATCATTCCAGTAAGTGTCGGCAAGGGCAAAAGAAATCAGCACCACCGCAGCCGCCAAGGCGAACCTATTGTCCATGCAAGCTTGCGGTTACAACAGCGCCTCGGCCTTGGCCGCCACCGCCTCGGCTGTGATGCCAAAATGCGGATAAAGCTTTTCAATCGGCCCCGACGCGCCAAACCCCGTCATGCCGACAAAACCCGACTTGGTGTCGCGGCCACGCTCGCCGCTCAACCAGCGATCCCAGCCAAAACGACCGGCGGCCTCCACCGCCACCCGCACCGGACCGGCAGGCAACACGCGTTTGCGATAGGCTTCAGGCTGGGCCTCGAACAATTCCCAGCACGGCATTGACACAACCCGCGTGCCAATGCCCTTGGCCTGCAACGCCGCCCGCGCGTTCATAGCAATCTCAACTTCCGAACCTGTTGCCATCAAGATCACCTGCCGCCGCCCCTCGGCTT